>CAZHJT010000027.1:0-12301 GCA_964533545.1 uncultured Pseudomonadota bacterium
ATACTGCGTGAAATATCAAGCGCAATAAAAAGATCGCGCCCCTGCTGATGCACAACATCCTCTTTTTTATGCCACTGCGGTTGGCATAATGCCAACACCACAAACAATGCGCCTATAAAAAAAAGTATCACGCTAAAAAGGCGACGAGCAGAAGAGTAATTGATGAGCAGCGCACGCGTATGTTCATGGACTGTTAACAGCTGCGCAACGCGATAGGTGCGTATATATTTATATATAAGTACTGCTGTGATCAGGAGCAATGCCGTTACATACCAAAGCTGATGGGTCCCTGCCCATGTAATACCAAACATAGTCTACTCACAAACCGAACCAAACAAATGTTGACAACAACAACTCACTCATAATAAGCGCGAGCGCACACCACAGCAATGGCAGAAACCAATCCTGCTTGCGACCAAACACGGGAGCCTCTATCTTATTTTTTTCCAACGCGTCGATCGTATCATAAATTCGCCTCATATCGTCGGCATTTTTTGCCTGAAAAAAGGTTCCACCCGTCTCATGTGCAATCGACTCAAGCAATGCAGTATTCAGTGGTGGCGCAGTATAATACCAAAATACCTGCTGTTGTTGATCATCGCCAATCCCCACGGTATATATTTTAATACCAAGCTCTTTTGCAATTGCAATAGCAACAACATGATCAGCATCATTCTGGCTTGGCTGACCATCAGTCAGCACCACCATGATTTTGCTGGTAGATTTCGAATATTTCAGTCTATTGGCTGCTGTTATAATACCAGAGCTTAATACGGTGCCTTGCGGATCAATGCTGCCAATCTCAATATCACCAATAATAGATTTAAGTAACAGTTTATCGGCGGTTATAGGGCAGCGAGATAAGGCTACATTGCCAAAGAGTACCAAACCGATTGCATCATTAACGCGCTTATCAACAAAGCGAATCGCCTCTTGCTGAGCCGTGACGATCTTAGAACGATTATCATGCGCATGATGTGGGTATGACATACTACCAGAAACATCGATAACTAATACGATATCGATACCTTCGACGGTAATTTTAGAACGTGGGTCAATCAGTTGTGGTTTTGCCAACAAAATAACAAAGAGCCCCAAGAGCAGACAGCGAAGCGTAAAAAAAATAACGGTTCTTTTATGATGAGAGATAGCACCTTGGGCGGCAAGCGAGCTACTCAATGGATAGCGATACCGCACACCACGATAAAAATAGATACGAAAGACGGCAAGACATACAAGAGCCGGTATTAAAATATAGAGTACTGGTTCGTAATAAAACTTTAAAATGTTCATTCACGCTACCTTTTAATCCTCTTTCTGCTGGCAAAACCATGCGCGCACACGCTGACAAAATGCTTCGTTCGATTCATCAGGCTCTGGCATCATCGGTATTCCTACTACGACGTTAATCGGATGCCAACGCAACAGAAATACGCCCTTTGGATATACTTTGCCTATACCGTCCAAATAGATAGGAACCACGGGCTGGCCTGTTTTTTTGGCGAGTATAACAAAGCCGCCAAAAAAATCATGTATCTGCCCGTCAGAAAATCTACCACCTTCAGGAAACAGAACCGTATACAATTTTTGCTCCTGAATCATCTCCATAGCCTTCAAAAGCGTACGCATACCTGCTATTGGCGAACTAGTATCAACAAGCACCGTCGTTCTTGGCAAAATAAAACGTAAAATGGGCGACACCATCAGTTCGTTGGTCGCAAGCCATACGTGAGGCGCTGAACGTAACAAGCTCCCCACTAACGGTATATCTAAAGAAGATTGATGATTTGCCACCACAATTGCTGGGGTTGTCGGAATATTTTCTACTCCACGCACCCGTATTGGTAATAACGTTCCTTTTAGCAAAAGCCAATAAAATGCGTATTGCATCTGATTACATAGCCGATTATGATACCGTATTTTGTCTGGCAACAATAAGAAGACAATCGTAGGGATACAGAATACAACCATAATAAGCAATAATAACAGGCGTGATACCACAGTGTGCAACAACGCTAAAAAACTACTCAATAGCCTCATACCATTCTCTCACTGATTTACTCGTGGTTGGCAAAATAGACAAAAAACTGCTCATGTACTCGCTTTATATATACATTTATATAGGTGCAGAGCACAACAGGCCAGAGGAGAATCAACAGAATTTCAGCAGCTATCGTAGGCAACACTATAAAAAGAAGCTGTGCTGCTCCTATAAAAAGGGCTGCCAGAAAAGCACAGATCGGCAGGTTATAGAGAACGAACAACAGACCGCGACAGATAGAAAAGCATGCCTGCTTAAAACTACCATCACTATCACACAAAAAAGCTGCTGTAATCGAGAAAACTGGAAACAACGGCGCGTACAAAGGCACTTGTGGAAACCAACAGGGCGCTCCCAAGAAAGAAATGGCACAAAGCGTAACAAGCCACCCTATAAAAAAGAGAGAAAACCAGATAAGATGCTTGCCATACCCAAGAAAATAGCTACAGTTTTTACGCAAGGTTGATGGCCGAGCAGCACAATAGAAGCTAAACAGACATACAAATAAGGAAAGTACGGGAACAAGAAACCACCGCGTGCCAGTATAGGCAACACTAATAATAAGACAAAGCAGCAGCGGTAGACAGAAACGAACGATCGTTCGATAGGCATAAAGACAGGCATTAAGTGTCACCAAAGCAAATAGCTTGGCATTTTCAGGTTTAAGCAGGGACAAACTGTCTCGCCACGACGTTAAAAATTGCATTCATTATCCTTGTCATTATACTAAAAAACCCTATACAACTCGGAATGAACAGTACCATAGTATCAAACCATCTGCAAGGCCTACTTAAACAAATATTTGACTTTTAGAAAATATATACCGTATTCTAGTAATCGAAGCTAGAAAAACATGTCCGGAGTACTTACAAAAACCAGCTTATGAGTAAAAAGTGACGTATGAAGAAGTTATTGATTGTAGAATCGCCATCCAAGATAAAAACCATCAGTAAGTTCTTGGGTAAAGAGTTCGTTATCATGTCTACACTAGGACACATCAAAGATCTGCCAACAAAAAAGCTTGGTGTAACGATTCATGATGGCACCATTGACCTGGATTATGTCACGATTGAAAACAAAGAAAAAGTGATTGCCGATATCTGTAAACAGGCGGCCACTGCCGATGAGATCTATTTAGCCCCTGACCCTGACCGGGAGGGAGAGATCATAGCCTGGCACATCGAGCAAGAGATAAAAAAAGTAGCCAAGAAGAAAAGCTCTATCCACCGTATCTCCTTTAACGAGATTACTAAAGACGCAATCTTGCAAGCGGTACAAAAGGGAGAGTCGGTCGATTTACAAAAAGTAGCTGCTCAACAAGCACGCCGCGTTCTCGATCGTTGGGTGGGGTATGAAGTCTCTCCTATTTTATGGAAACGGCTTGCTCCTGGCACCTCTGCCGGTCGCGTACAATCGGTTGCTTTGCGCCTCATTTGCGACAGAGAAGATGCTATACGCGCATTTAAACCTGAAGAATATTGGACCATTACAGGTGAATTTAAACACCAGCGCTCTAAATTTGAAGCGGCCTTAACCCATATTGGTAAAAAAAAGCCTGAGATCACCAATGAAAAGACAGCAACTGAGCTTGTCAAAAAGATAAAAGAAGAAAGTTATATAATTGAGAGCATCACCGACAAAAAGCGTGCTAAAAATCCACTGCCGCCCTTTATGACCAGTACGCTCCAACAAGATGCATTCAATAAGCTTGGTTTCAATGTTAAAAAAACGATGCAAATAGCGCAAACGCTCTATGAAGGTTTACCGCTTGATGATGCAAGCACACCGGTGGCACTTATTACCTATATGCGTACCGACTCGCAACGTATTGCCGAATCAGCTGTAGATCAACTGCGCAGCTACATCGGCAAGCATTTCACTAAAGAATATCTCCCAGCCGATGCACAGATTTATGCAAAAAACAAAGGCAAATCGCAAGACGCGCATGAAGCGATCCGTCCTGTTAATATCGATATAACTCCAGAAAAGGCCGAACGATATTTACCTAAAGATGCCGCCCGCCTTTATGAACTGATCTGGCGTCGCTTTGTTGCCTGTCAAATGAAGCCTGCACAGTACGCGCAAAGAACCGTAGAGTTACTCGGTGGACAATTCACCTTTCGCGTAACGGGATCAACGCTGATATTTGATGGTTTTTTAAAAGTGTACAAAGCTGAAGCTGAAGGTGATGAAGCTGACGAGAAAGCGGTTGCCTTGCCAAGCTCATTGAAAGAAAAAGATCCGGTGGATCTCACCAAAGTCGATCCTAAACAACATTTCACGCAGCCCCCACCCCGCTATTCTGAAGCAAGCTTAGTAAAAGATTTAGAAAAAGAGGGTATTGGTCGCCCAAGTACCTACGCTACCATTTTAAATACTATCAAAGCGCGTAATTACACGACGCTTGATAAAAAGCGTTTCATGCCAACAGAGCTTGGTATGATGGCCACCAAAATGCTCATGGATGGCTTTCCGAATATCATGAATCTAAAATTCACTGCACAAATGGAGGAAGATCTTGATAAAATTGCTCATGGCGAGCTTGATCGAGACGCCCTACTGACAGGATTTTACAAGCAATTTTCAGAAGATCTGAGCTTTTTTAAAGGGCAAGAAAAAGGAAAACGCGTAGCAGAACCGACTGAGGTTGTCTGCCCCGAGTGTAATCAACATAAACTAGCGATTCGTTTTGGCAAAAGTGGCGAATTTTTAGGCTGCCTTGGATATCCTGAATGTTCATTTACCAGTAATTTCAAACGTAATGAAGATGGTGCCATTGAGCTTGTCAAAGCTGAAGGACCTAAGTTACTTGATGAACTGTGCCCTAAATGTGGTAAGCAGTTGCGTAGTATGGTCGGCAAGTTTGGCCCCTTTGTTTCATGTTCCGGCTACCCCGATTGTAAATATATCAAGCAAAATAAAGCGCCCTTCCAATGTCCGCTCGACAAAGGCGATATTATCGAACGCCGTTGGCGCGGCGGCAGCTTCTGGGGCTGCAAGAACTACCCGAAATGTAAATTCTCTATCTTCGGACAGTTTGTCGAGCAACCATGCCCACAATGCAAACTGCCCTTTTTAGTACAGAAAGTTACCAAGGATGGCACCGTCACCTTGACCTGTAATGACAAGGCATGTGGGTACAAGACGACGGTTGAGTAACGCGAAAACTACCGCTCTAAAGAAATTGAGCAGGGCTACTGATGCTTTATGCATACAATAGCCCAGCTTTTCTATTGATCTCTTTCAGATACTCTACCAATCTAGGTTTGATGGTAGCGCAATTGATCTCTTAAGGCCAAGAGCTCTATTTTTGGAAAGGCGTACTCTGTTCAGATGCAATAAGATCACTTTGCTTGAGGATAAAGTCTTTATAACTTGGAGTAAGACCATCCCGCTCACAGCTTTCACTATATGACGTGAGTTGAGGTATACCTGTAGTTGTGTTCCCTTTAAACATTAGGATTTCTGGGATTCCAGAAGTTTCAAGAGTATAGGAGTTGAAAACAAAATCTTCGCCTTCTTTAAAATCAGTCATATCTATCTTTGCAAAATCTGCTTCATGTGAATGCGCCTCGGCTAGGAGTTCGTACAAAGGGGTTAATCTTTGACAAGGAGGACACCACGCCGCACCGACATAAATAAAGCTAAGATCAGATTCCTTACGTGGTTTTTGAACGAATGCTTCAACTGCTGCAGCCGATCGCAACATGGTAATATCTGTAGCTTGTTCTTGGTAATATAATTTTTTTGTGGCAATGCCCGCAGCAGCCAACATTGACACCCCTCCAATTGCTTTATAAGACAACCTGCTGATTACAGATGCCTGCAAACCATTATTGCACAGGGCAATTAAGACAAAATAAGCGCATTTTTTCATATCGATTCCAGATTTTATAGAAAAACATCATTCACAAAATAAAAACTATATATAGCGAGCGACACTAAGTTTTACACACAACAAACGTATCTCGATTTTATTTGGAATCCTCACTGACAGCATGGATCCCAGCCTGCGCTGGGATGACCCGGGTAGCTATTTTTTATGCATAACTTAACGAGTCTTGCTATAGAAACTCGTTTCTAATCTTCTCCGACCATAAGCGATTGCAAAAGTGCTGATGTCACAGACCGTTTCCCTTGGCATCGTATATTTTTTTAATTAATTCGAGGATTCTGATAATAATCCTTCCTTAACGCCAAGATGTATTTCCCGGCTTACTACTCCAGCCTGCCGACATTTCCCTATCTACTGTCGCTAACAATGCTGCACGTTGACGAAGAACCGCTTCTTTTTTGGCTTCTTTTTCTTGCTTCTGCCGTTGCTCTACTGCCGTCATTTCTTCATCTAGAAAGCTTCGCTGAACAGCTTGCCTTGCTTCATCTTCACGCAGCAGCCTCACATCTTCATTGAAAGACAACCACATGGTTTTATCGCTCATACCTTTTTTTGCAAAAAGCTGCTGATCATTTTTTGCTTGCGCAAAGCATCGAAATGCAAAAAGAGTATCATTTGTTAAAATATGCTCCGGCAACAGCTCATATTCAGCAGATAGAATAGCCACTGGCGAGAACGAAAACGAAATGACCATGAAGACAAAAAAACGTTGTATAGATAGTTTCATGAAATAACTTTCTGATTAAAAATTTCTTTGATGCTGCATGTTAGCGTAGTCTAGAACCTGCGCGCAATACGCTTTGTGCAACGTTATATACCATTGAAGGAGCGAGTTTTGTATAGCTGGCGGTTGCTCATCAATAAATTTTTGATGTTTGTTGAACGGCTCATCTGAGCTATTCCTCCATACATTTTCTTGAGGACAATTTCCTATACCTGTTGGCAACGGCTGAATAAAAAACGCTTGATCGCAAGGAACATAGATCGCGGGAAAAAACACTGGTACATACGGAGGCAATATTAATGTTCCTGCTTGAGTTGCTTGCACTGGTGCTGTTCTTCCATTCGGCACCTGGGGAGTGCTTGTGTTTGTCTTTTTCTGCTCGCTTGCTTGCTTCTTTGCACGCTCTTTTGCATACTCTTCTCTTATTTCTTTGCGCAACTCTTTTTGCTTTTCTGGATCTGATTTCCCAAGGCTTTGTAAGTGCAACTTCAAAGAGGCCAATTTAAAGCTCAGCGCTGTATTGTGCGGCTTCACTTTACAAGCTTTCGCTGCAAGCATCTCATCATACTTGAAACCATCGCCATAGAATCGTGGATCCCAATTCTCACAATCTGAAGAAACGATTGAAGCAAAACTACACACGAGCGATAGGCTCATACACATACTGGCAGATACTGGAAAAATTCTCATGGGCAATTTGAAATCCTCAAAAATTATGCATATAACAGGCTTTTTTTAACACAGTTACACTAATATGCAGATTTTTGCAGAAAATAATAGAGGAAACTCTGCGTGCTTGCCTAAATCGTGTGTCTCAACGAAAAGTTCTGCGTGCACGTGATTTTTTTTGCACTGGGCATGCACTACCCTGAGATTGCTTTGCTTTTGCTTTTGCTTTTGCCGCTTTGCGCGCTTTCGCTTTTAGAACGCGAGCTTTTTCTATGTCCGTCAGCCTTTGCGGCAATAAACCATCGCTCTCGTATGCCAACTCTTCGTGATCGATCTCTTGTATCTTACTCTGTGCGAGTATCTTGCTTACTACTTTTTCTTTGTCTCGTTGCTCAAATACCGTTAAAATCATCGCTGGAATCCTCTTTAGACATAGCCGGTAGATTCGTTCATCTGAGCGCATTTGCCTGTCAGGCGTTTCATTCCAATACCGCTCTGCCCACAAGCAGCGCAATGCTTCATCTTGATCAGCATCCGGATCTATTGGTGGCAATGGCGCTTGAAAATCGACAAGCTCACTAAGGAGGATGCGCCTAGCAGAGAACATGGCGCCGGTTGAAAAAAGCGCAAGGCAAGAAAAAAGATACGCTATTTTTGCGATGGACATTGATGCGGTTCCTTAGAAAAAGTGTCATGAATATAGGTATGCGCTTCATGACTTTCTCCCACTTTTTTAAACCGCGGCTGCACTATACCGTTATACTCAACATCACTTACAAACATCGCAAGTGGGCGAGACCATAGCGCAAAATCGTCATATAACGATTGGTAGACGACTAATTTTTCACCCGTTTCTGTATGCTGGGCAACACACAACACTAAGTAATAGTTGTTTTTATAATGCTTATAAACACCAGCAAGCAGCAGCTCACCTTGTATTTTTGGTTGAACAAACATCTTTGTGCCCTTTTTTAGTGTGCTATAACGGAGACCCAGAGATCATTTACAACCGACTCTGGAATACTGTTCTTGAAAAAATGAAATTTACTCAGCTGCTCACTGGTAGGACAAAAAATACCTGATCCGGTAATGTCTGCATCCACAACGGGCGGACAGAAACCATACCTCATTGCATGATAGGAAACTACCTCCGGACGATACAGGTAATTCAAAAACTCATATACTAGATCCTGTTTGTTGCTCGCCTTAGGAATAACAAATGAGTCAATCGTAATAAAGGTGCCTTCTTGAGGAATTTTAAAGAGTAGGTGAGGATATTCTCGTTTGATCATCCAAAGATCTGATGCGATGGTCATCACCACAGGACAGTTTTTGGTTGCCAACAGATCTTCACCACGAATATCGGTGTACATACGTACCCACTCTTTTTGCTTAATAAGCAGTTGTTCAACAGCAGCCCGTTTTTCAGGGTCGGCAATAGCTTTCTCATCGCCAAACAAATAATAGCTGGCTATTGCCAGCGCGCGACGAGGAACATCGGTAATTGCAACATCATAGCCCTCTGGCTGGCGCTCGAAAAGCAGCTTCCAACTTGGCACAGGCTGTTTATCACCAAAATAATCAGGATCCATCCCTAATCCATATACACTCAAAAAATAGGGTATCGAATACTGATTATTGTTGTCATGATAATAATGAAGCAGCGCAGGGCGCAAGCGATGCCAAAAGGTCAATTTAGTATGATCAATCTTTTGTAATAACTCTTTTTTACGCAACAGGTCTACGACATAATCGACAGGAACAACAAGATCGTATCCTTTGCCGCCAGTGACATAGAGCTTCTGTAGGAGCTCTTCATTACTTTCGTAATAATGCATGTAGACTTTGATCCCGGTTTCTTTTTGAAAATCGATTAATTTTTTTGAATCGATCATCATGGGCCAAACATACAGGTTTATGCTACGTGATTCGTCCGTGTACAATAGTTGTAAAAAACGGGGCAACAACAGGAATGCTGCAACAATCAAAATCCACGCAACAACCATCACCAAACGTACCAATGATACCCGTACTAATGCATTCATAATCGCCATCCCAACCGTCGCACATGCAACAATGAAAAACCGAGCACAAAAAAGGAGCTTATCAGCAGCATAATGGTGGACAATGCATTCACCACCGGCGTTGACCCTGAACGTATCATAGAAAAAATATACATAGGTAATGTTTGCGCGCTCGAGCCGGAACAGAAAAAGGAGATCAAGAAATCGTCAAGTGAAACAATAAAAACAAGAAGACCCGCGGCAAACAAGGTCGGCATCAACAGTGGTAAGATAATTTTTACAAAGGTTTGCTGTCGCGTTGCACCAAGATCAAGTGACGCTTCCGTCAATGATTTATTAAGCCCTTGGAAAGCTCCTTCCACCATAGGCACCACATACCCAAGTCCTAATAAGGTGTGCGCCGCTATAAGCGACACAAATCCCAATTCTACGCCGAGTGTGGCAAAGAGCGTTAAAAGGCCAACAGCAAGCACGACCTCCGGAGCTGCCAACGTACCATAAAACAGTCCCAAGAATCGTGCAAGGATAGTCTGTGATCCATACCATACCACAAAAACGCCCATGGTAAGACTTAATGCTACCGAAGAGCTGGCAACAATCAAAGAGTTTTGCAAGGCATCCCATACCTCAACAGAATACCATAGCTCTTGATACCATTTGAGCGTAAAACCGGACCATACATAGGGGTAGTTCGCATCATTAAATGAAAAGAGTATCACCACAAAAACAGGTAAATACAGAAAAAAATAGACCGCTGCAACAGAAGCTATGAGCGCCTTACTGGTAGGTATCGTTTTTTCCATTAATATCCTTTGCCTACATACACCTTGATAAGCCACTTTAAAAGCTTATTGAGGGCAAGAGAAACAACCAAAAGCACAAGCGCACTGATAACGGTACAGACGGCTCCTCGATGTGTATCAAGCGCCGACAAAAAATAATAGGATATCAATGAGCCAACATACATCTTTTTACCACCACCCATCAGCACAGGAATAACAAATTCTCCAAAGGCCGGCACAAACACCAAGAAAAAGCCCGTACGAATTCCTTGGAATGAAAGTGGTAACGTAACATGTAAAAAGGTTCGCCATTGGGTCGCGCCCAAATCAAGCGACGCTTCAATCAATCGCTTGTCAAAGCGATCAAGTATGGAATATATCGGCATGGCCATGAACGGTAAATAACAATAGACCATCACAATATAAACCGCACCGATCGTATTTAAAAAATAGAGCGGCTCACTGATAATACCCAGGTTCAGTAACAGGGTGTTAATAAGACCATTTTTCTCTAAGACAAAAAACCATGCATAGACCTGCACCAGCATATTCGTCCAAAAAGGAAGAATCAGAAAAAAGAGGCATACATGACGAAACCGATTGGCACGCAAAGCAATATAATAAGCGACAGGATAGGCAAAGAGAGCGCACGTACAAGCGGCACAAAAAGCCAGGAACAATGAACGCAGAATAACCGCCCACAATAGAGGATTTTTAAGAAGCACATAATGAGCAAGTGTCAAAGAGCTGAGCGAAAACTGTTCATGTATATGGACAAAAGTAAGACCTACGACACAGATGAGCGGTATATACAAAAACAGCATTTGCCACACAAACGCTGGCAGCGCCATGAAAAAAGGTATTTCGTGAACAAATGCTTGTCGCATGCGTGTAAGTATGTTCATTGATTCAATAGCACCACATTTTCTTTTTGCCAATAGAGATATACGTGATCATCATAATCGATAACCTCTTGAGGAAAATGCTCCTCGTTCTGCTCAAACACTTGCAACACCAGACTGTCTGATACCCGCACATTATATTGTGTTGACCGGCCATGGTACACAATTGCTTGTACTGTACCACGAAGCATGTTAGAAAAACCGAGCTGCTCTTGCTTGCAAATTTCTATCTTTTCAGGGCGCAGGCTAATGGCCACCTTGGCGCCATCTACCGCCCAGGCCTTATCAACAGGCACCGCAACGGGCATTTTACCAAGATCGGGAATCTCTATGGTATTCCCATGCTCATCGCTATGCAATGTACCAGTAATAATATTGGTAGTACCTACAAAGCTTGCTACAAAAACTGAGGTGGGAAACTCATAGATCTCTTTTGGCGTCCCAACCTGTTCAATACAACCATCTTTGTTCATGATGGCCATATAATCGGCTACAGTAAGCGCTTCAAATTGATCATGGGTCACATACACAAATGTAGTTTTTAACTGGTCTTGTAACTCAATGAGCTCCACAAGCATTCGCTCACGCAACTTAAGATCTAACGCTGCTAGTGGCTCATCCAACAACAAAACATCCGGCTCGTTAATAATAGCACGCGCAAGAGCGACGCGCTGCTGCTGCCCACCAGACAGTTGATCGATCGCTTTGTATATAAAACGCTCTAAATGGACGATTTTTAATACCTTGATGACCTTCTGCTCTATAATATCTTTAGGAACATGGCGAATAGCGAGCGCATAAGCGACATTGTCATAGACATTCATATGCGGAAAAAGCGCATAATTCTGAAATACCGTATTAACGCGACGCTCATTAATAGGCATCGCCGTAATGTCAGTGTCGCCAAGAAATATCTTGCCGCTATCTGCTGTTTCAAGCCCTGCTATCAAACGCAAAAGCGTTGTTTTCCCACTGCCGCTTGGACCAAGCAATGCAAAAAACTTACCGCCCGGTATCGTCAACGACACGTCTTCTAAAATGGTATCGCTACGAAAAGCCTTACTTACTCGTTCTATTTTAATGTTTCTCATGCGCTTTATCAGCCCCTGCAAACATCATTGGTACAACAACATCAGACATGGTGCACGGCACAACAACCGCAAACACTAAAAAGGCAAATACAGGTCCTATACTTAAATACCAATCAGTAAAGCCATTTGAAACGAGGTAAAAAATCGAAGCAAATGAGCTAATTAAAATATGT
>CAZHJT010000027.1:12311-15653 GCA_964533545.1 uncultured Pseudomonadota bacterium
AAATGGAGTAGGTCCCCTGACGAGACGCGTCATGGCGACTCATCAAATACCCGTTGCATAATCCGACGATAAGGAATGGCAATACATTCGAAAGCTCTGTTAAAAAACAGAGATGAAAATGCATATCAACCCCTAATATAAGACCGCCAACGTAGGGTAAAATAGCATCGGACAGCGTACAAAAAAGCATCGTTGAAAGCGCCCCAACCACAAACGCCTTAGATACCTTATTTGAAAAACGCAAAAAGGTAATCATGGTACCCGTTGCGGCAAAAACGATATGCATAAAGTGGAAGCTGTGAAAAAGAATGTGACTGCCCATACAAACGGCCGTTTTGTGGGTGGCAGATACACACGATGAATAGGCCAGGAAGCTCAAAATTGCCAACCCGAATGCCACCGAAAAAATAGCATAGGGCAAATGGCACATAATCTCTTCTCGTACAAAGTGTACGCGGTTATGATGATGCCCTTCAGGACCATGATAGTGAAGATGGTCATCGTGGTTATGCATGCTCACGCGCTGAAACTCCCTGGTTTAAGTTCTCTTACATAAGCAACTTACTAAGAGGTTATTGTGTATAAAAGTATAGCATAATTCAACTGCATATCATGGTACGCATTTTTCAACGGGAAATCAAAATAAATAGTAAACAAAGAGCACCATTAAAACGCGTGCCCAAACGTTAAGAACCAGGCATAGCGAGATTCATGTGGCACCTGAGTTCGCCACTTGATGCCAAAATCAAAACGCAGGGGCCCAAGGGGCGTATGGTAGCGCAGCCCAAAACCGGTTGCCGCTAACAACTTTTCCTCTTTAAGCGCTAGAAAGGTTGTTCTACTGAGCGCACCAATATCTTGAAACAACACACCACCAAGGCGACCGTACAAAGGAAATCGCCCTTCTATGTTGAGATTCGCCATAGATTTGCCTCCCTGCGGCACCAGCTGTCGCTCTCCGTGGTCATCTACCACGCCAAGCGGAGGGCATAGGTCGGTTTCATAGCCGCGAATAGAGTTCGCGCCTCCCAGATAAAAACGCTCAGTAGGCATAATGTTTGCAAAATCTTTATGAAATAGGTGACCAGCACGGCAACGCAAGGCCATGACAAGTGAGCGCAGAGGTATATACAATGATTGCTCTATCAACACACGAATAAAATAGAGATCTTCAGATGTTCGACCAACTGGAAACATCCCTTTAACTGACAATACCGTAAAGAGCCCTTTGCGGGGGAAAGCGCTATTATCAACTTTATTCACAACAAGCGTTGGTTCAATGACTGCGTAAGGAATCTTCTTGCCAAGTAGTTGTGGTTCAAAATTGATAGCCCGCGCTATACTGCGCGCAAAAGGACCATGCTCATTCCATTTGTTTTGCACAATCGTCTGCATATATTCAAAACCAAGATTGATACTCGCATCATACGTCTCATGACGCCTGGTTAAACTGGTTAAAAAACCTTGCTGCGTTACTTGATAAATATTCTTTTTAATACCGATGCACCCGGGTTGTTGATATATATTATCGTACACCTTGAAAATTGTTTTAAGAGGCCAAGAGAAAAGCCATGGGCGACGGTACGAAATTTCAAATACCTGTTGAGAGCGGGTAAAATCGGTCTCGATACGAAACTGATCACCGGCGTTTAAAGGGTTTTTTACAATAAAAGAGCCACCCAACTTGTAGGTTAAGCCATTAAAACAGATCTTTTTGCTCAACTGCTGCAATGCCACACCAGGGCGCAGTCGTATCTCAAAGCGATCATCTTTATGAACCTTGACCAAGACCGCTTTTTTTTCCTGCGCGATGCTAGGAGCATGCGGGCACACATGCACCCTTCCAAAAACATCCAATGCTTTAATATGTTTGAGCGTATTTTTTAATGCTGTTTGATCCCAGAGATCACCTTCGCTATAGCAGCACTCACGCTTTAATAAAGCGAACGGAAATTCACTACAGCCAGTGATAATCGTCTTACCAAATTTCATAGTAGGCGCCGCACTTCTATTGACTAACCAGACAATGGCAATCTTTGTACCAGTGCGCTTGAGCTCATGACGCACACTCAAATTCATCGACTCTTGCAGCCCCAGCTGCTTTAAAATCCATGCGCGTTGTTCATGAAGACAGGCCGCATCGAACGGTTGTGCGGTGCCATCGCCGGGCAGAGCACACGGCCCTTTCCCTTCTAGCTGTTCATACCCTGGTATTCGAATCGATTCAATAGAGCTTCTAAGCCCCTCATCAATAACAATCTGCAGGTCATAGCGGCCAGGCTTATCAGAACAATTCCAGATGAGACTTGGTATCGTCACATCCAGAAAACCATGCTTAGTATATGCATCACAAACAGCTTCAATCGCTTTTTGCACCTCCTGCTCATCGCAATACTGCCCAAGCATCCCTTTAAAATAGGTTTTTATTATATAGTCTGTATCGAAAAAGGTTGCTCCTACTATACCGACCCTGCTCAAACGAGAACGTACGCCCTCATTAATAATGAAAAAAAGTTCCGTAGGCTCCTCTTGCAGCGTTACCTGGACAGCTCGAAAACCTTTATCGGTATACAATTTAATAATATCTTGTTGTACCATGGTAGCCGGTAAAAGCCATGAGGATGGCCCAAGGCTCATAATATGCTCTAAAAGATGTGCCGCAGAAAAAAAATGGTTGCCAAGAAAGGTACACTTTTTCTTGCCATGAAGATCGATGATAAAAGAAAGTCGCACCACGCCAGCACTGATCTGAATACGCTCTTCAAGCTCAATTTTGGCATCCAAAAATCCTTGCGCTGTAAGATATTTGCGTATCGCAAGAGCTGCTTTATTGATCGTCTGTTTGTTGTACCCAAAGCGCGCCAAGCGGTGCAGGCAATGTCGCTCTATATAGGCAGTAATAACCTCACTATCGTGCGTCGATACATCAGCGGTAGCGCGAACCGCCACCGGCTCTAACACAGCGGTAAAGGATGCCCCTCGATTGACAGTAAGGGTTACCTGTACCGTTTTAGTCTTCTCATAGCGCTTAATTTCGCTCGTGACAGAACTATTAAAAAAGCCCTTATCTTTCAAGCCTTTTCGTATCTTTTCAAGCAGGGTCTCATGAAGCTCTTCATTGAAAGGGTCTCCTAGCTCCATACTATATTGATGCCTATAGAGATCCTTACCGATCAAAACACCTTCTATTTTAAGCCGAGCAAAGCTCCAAAAGCCGACTAAATCTACGTGAAGTTGTATGCCATCAGCGTAAGGATTCAAACGCAGGGTTATTGTTGAGAATCTATTTTTTTTTATAAGGGTGCCGACCGCTTCGGTCAGCTGCAGTTTGATCGACAGGTC
>CAZHJT010000028.1:0-4842 GCA_964533545.1 uncultured Pseudomonadota bacterium
AGAACAACAAAGTCGCCTTTCTTGCTCTTGAGTAGCCCCATAGCAATACCGCTAATCATTTTTTTAAGCGGCACGCCTGCTTGCATCAATGACATGGTAGAACCACAGGTGGTCGCCATAGAGGTTGAGCCATCTGATTCAAGCATGTCAGCCACGATACGAATCGTGTATGGAAATTCTTCTTTGCTTGGCAACATGCGTGATAACGCTGATGCCGCCAAATAACCATGCCCAACTTCTCGTCTTCCTGGCCCACGAAGGAAACGAACCTCCCCTACAGAAAATGGTGGGAAGTTGTAATGGAGCATAAAGCGTCCGGCACTGGTGGTCTCATCACTAGCAATAGTTTCTATATTTTGTTCGTCATCGCCACCACCAAGCGTTGTCATAACAAGCGCTTGCGTACGACCACGTGTGAAGAGCGCAGAACCGTGCGTAAATGGCAACAGCCCTACTTCTGTAGAGATCTTGCGTACGACATCGAATGAACGACCATCTACACGTTTTCCAACGCTGCAGATCAATTCAGTTAATTTTTCTTTTAATACGTAATCAAAAATATGTTTAACAAAGCTCGCTGCGATCTTTTCTTCTTCGATCACCGAAGCGTATTCTGTTAAAAACTCATCGCGTACTTGTGACAAGTAGGTATTGCGTTCAACCTTGTCTGGTATGTACACTTTTTGTACGCGATCTTCCGTTAGGTTACGCTCTGCGCGCTCAACCCACGTATTCCACGTCTCGGTACCAGCGGTCTCTGCCTTGACAATCCCCAACTCTTGTTGAATCGATTTTTGCCATGCAACCAATTTTTTAATCGCATCATGAGCAAGAAACAACGCATCAACGAATTCATCTTCAGAAATTTCGTTTGATGAACCTTCAACCATGTTGATACCTTCATCGGTACCAGTGACCACAAGGCGAACATCTGCTGTGATGCTTTGTGCATGCGCAGGGTTGATCAACCATTGACCATTAATACGACAAATCTCAACAGAACCGATTGGCCCAAGGAAAGGAATAGGCGAAAGGCTTAAAGCAAGTGATGAAGCAACTGAAGCCATAACATTAGGTGAATGCACCTTGTCATAGGAATATACGGTTGCAATTATCTGTACTTGATCAAAATAGTTGACCGGGAACAAAGGACGCACACCACGATCAATAAGACGTGATGTTAATACTTCGCCATCGGTCGCCTTGCCTTCGCGCTTGAAATAGCCACCGGGAATCTTACCTGCAGCAGAAAAGTGCTCGCGGTAATCAATGGTGAGCGGGAAAAACCCAGGAAATTCCTGTGATGGTGCCGAAACAGCAGTAGCTAGTACTACCGTACCGCCATGCTTGAGCCATGCTGCGCCATCAGCTTGTAACGCAACTTTGCCGATTTCAACTTCGTATCCAAATTCTTCTAAGCGAAACGTTCGTACCATCACTGTATAACCTATGGTTTAAGATATTGTTGGATCTCTTCGGGTAGAAGAGCTCTATTTTTTTAAGCCAAGACGCTTAACAAGTTCTTTATATCCTTGTTCATCTTTCTTGGCAAGATAGTTCAAAAAAGACTTGCGTTGAGCAATTAAAACCAACAACCCACGTTGCTTTGTCGAAAAATCTTTTTTATTTACTTTTAAATGCTCAGTCAAGGTACGGATGCGTTCACTCAAGAGCGCTACCTGCACAAACGTTGACCCTGTATCATTTGCATTAATACCAAATGACTCGATTACTCTTTTTTTGACCTCTGGTGAGAGCGACATACAAAAAACTCCGTGTTATAAACAAACGACACACTCACATTAAACGATACTATCTTAAAGGTGGTAGGCGCGAGCGGGATTGAACCGCTGACCCTTGCTACGTCAAAGCAATGCTCTACCACTGAGCTACGCGCCTTTAACCATTCCATTTTATACGTTTCTAGAACTAAACTCTATCTCATCAAGCATTTCTTCTTTACGCGCTTGACGGTCAAGCTCAGATTCCTCATCGCCAAGATATTTTCGTCTAAATGAGTCTATACCCGTACCTGCTGGTATCAGTTTACCAACAATTACGTTTTCTTTTAAGCCATTTAAACTATCAACTTGCCCAGATATTGCAGCTTCTGCCAAAATACGGGTTGTTTCTTGGAACGAAGCTGCTGAGATGAAGCTTTCGGTCCCCAAAGAAGCTTGTGTAATACCCATCATAACCGGCTTTGCTTTGGCAATTTTTTTGCCTTCTGCCTGTAATAATGAGTTGACCGTCTTGAAGTGAATACGGTCTACACGATCTCCGATAAGAAAATCCGTATCTCCTGGCTCAACTACGCGTACTTTACGCATCATTTGGCGTACAATAAGCTCAATATGTTTATCGTTAATATCAGTTCCTTGCAGACTGTATACCTGCTGAATCTGATCAACGAGATAACGCTGAACTACGTCTGGTCCTAAAATACGTAACATATCATGCAACACAGGCGATCCGACCGTAATCTGGTCTCCAGCACTCACGTGGTCACCATTGACAACGTTCAACTGTTTACCGCGAGGTATGAAGTAATCGAATGACTCTTGGCCATTGACAACGCTTACTTTACGTAACCCGCGGTGAAGACCTCCAAATACTACTTCACCATCAATATCGGCAATAATAGCAGCATCTTTTGGTGCACGCGCTTCAAATAGTTCCGCAATTCTAGGAAGACCTCCTACGATATCTTTCGTTTTTGAAAGCTCGCGAGGTATTTTTACTAATATATCACCAACAACAACATTTTGGTTGTTTTCAGCAGTAAGATATGAACCGGCAGGTAGATAATAGTTTGCTACCTCTTCCTCTTCGTCATCAATGATGCTAAAGGCCGGCTGATATTTTTCGTTTTTATGCTCAAGTACAAGACTTGATTTGGCAGCCCCTGATTCACTAATACGTTCTTGAAGCGTAACGTTTTCAACAAGGTCAACATATTTTACCGTACCGGCTTTTTCTGTTAACAATACCTTATTGTTCGGGTCCCACTCAACAAGCTTAGTGCCTACGGCAACTTCCTGACCATTATCAACAAATATAGTTGAACCATATTCAATATCTAATGATTGGAGTTCTCGACCATCGGGAGACATGATGAGTAATTTAGGCTTGCGACTCATAACGACGGCTTTGCCATCACGGTTAATCACCGTCTTAATGTCTCGCCATGCGATTATACCAGCCTGTTTTGCAAGGAAGAATGGTTGTTCTGCCAAACCACTTGCAGTACCCCCGATGTGGAATGTTCTCATGGTTAACTGCGTACCAGGTTCACCAATCGATTGCGCTGCTATAACACCGACAGTAGACGCAATATCAACAAGTGCTCCGCGCGACAAATCATACCCATAACAATTGACGCAGACGCCGCGGCGTGCCTGGCAGCTTAATACTGAGCGCACAAAAACCGTTGAAACCGCAGAATTTGCCAATTTAGAGATATCATTTCTACCAAAAATATGTCCTTGTGGGAACAAGAGTTCACCAGTCACAGGATCTTTAACGTCCGCTGCAAGTACGCGACCGAATATACGATTAGCGAGTGGACATAGAACATCACCAGACTCTTTAAGGTCACCGATCTCTATGTACCCCAACGTTCTACAATCGTCCATCGTAACAACAACATCCTGAGCAACGTCAACCAAACGACGTGTTAAATACCCAGAGTTTGCAGTCTTAAGCGCGGTATCTGATTGACCTTTACGAGCACCGTGAGTAGAAATAAAGTATTCAAAAACGCTCAATCCATCGCGGAAGTTGGAACGCACAGGCGTTTCCATAATTTCACCCGAAGGACGGGACATCATACCACGCATACCAATAAGCTGTTTTATTTGGTCTTTAGAACCACGCGCCCCTGAATCTAACATCATAAATATAGGATTGAACGGCTTAAAGTCCTTATCCTTATTTTCAAATGCTAAGACATCAGTATTTTCAAGTTCATGAGCCATTTCGTTTGCTACATCAGCAGTTGCTCTGAACCAAATGCTGACTATCTTATTGTAGCGTTCACCATTAGTAATGACACCATCTACGTACAATGACTCAACTTTTTTGACTTCTTCGTCAGCAGTGGCAATAATGCTGTTCTTTTTCGCTGGAACGATCAGATCGCCCATAGAGAATGAAACGCCGCCAACTGTAGCATAATAAAAACCAAGCTTCTTGAGCTTATCTAGGAACACGACCGTAAGCGCATTACCATAGGTGTAATAAATTGTTTCAACGAGCCACGCAAGATCTTTTCTCTTCATGACCTTGTTAACCCAAATAAATGATGCACCTTGTGGTAAAACATCAAAAAGAATGAGTCGTCCGACCGTTGTTTGTACAAGCGGTTGTCCTGGTTCTAAACGCACTTCGATAGGTGCATGAAGGTCAATTTGTTGACATTGATACGCAAAGAGAGCTTCACGCATATTTGAAAACTTAAGGCCTTCTCCTTTTGAACCACGTCGTACCTTGGTTAAGTAGTAAAGACCAAGGACCATGTCTTTGGAAGGAACCGTGATTGGATGGCCACTTGAAGATGACAATATATTTGCAGTCGACAAAATAAGACGTTTAGATTCTTCTTGCGCTTTACTGCTCAATGGTAAATGGACCGCCATTTGGTCACCATCGAAGTCCGCGTTAAATGCGGTACAGACGAGCGGGTGAACTTTAATCGCTTTGCCATCAACCAACAATGGGAAAAAGGCTTGTATACCAAGACGGTGCAACGTCGGTGCACGGTTCAGTAATACAGGGCGTCCCTTTACCGCATCTTCCAATACATCCCAAACGCGCGGGTCAAGCTCTTCAACTAAGCGCTTT
>CAZHJT010000028.1:4852-14240 GCA_964533545.1 uncultured Pseudomonadota bacterium
TTGCCACACGAAGGTTAGGCGCAATTTCACGCTCTAAAAGCCCCGCCAAAACGTACGACTTGAATAGTTCAAGCGCCATGATTTTTGGAATACCACATTGATCCATTTTCAATTCAGGATCAACAACTATAACAGATCGGCCCGAGTAATCAACACGGCGACCAAGTAAGTTTTGTCTAAAGCGCCCCTGTTTACCGCGTAACATTTCACTCAACGACTTCAATGGACGACGGTTGGTACCACGAACTGGTTGACCGCGACGACCATTATCTATAAGTGAGTCTACCGCTTCTTGAAGCATACGCTTTTCATTCTTTACAATGACAGAAGGCGCTTCAATTTCAAGTAAACGGGCAAGGCGTATATTTCTATTAAGAACACGGCGATATAGCTCATTCAAATCTGAACTTGCAAAGCGACCACCTTCAAGTGGCACCAACGGACGCAAATCCGGTGGTAAAACAGGCAGCACATCAAGGATAATCCAAGCTGGATTTATATTTGATTGAATAAGGCCGGTAAATACTTTAATGCGTCGCATTATTTTATGACGAAGCGCTACTGATCCTGTTTTTTGATACTCATTTTCAAGCAGTGCAACTTCAGCCTTTAAATCAAGCAATCCTAGAATCATCTTGATCGCTTCAGCACCTGTCTCTGCTACAAAATCAGTATCTTCAACATGCTCACTAAAATAAGTGTCATACGCAGCACTACTCAATAAAGTTTTGCGTGGATAAGGCGATTTACCTTGATGCACAACAATATATGCATCAAAATAAATCACACGCTCAAGATCTTTCACAGGCATGTCGAGAATAAGGCCAAGATAACTCGGGATACCCTTGAGGTACCATATGTGACATACCGGAGCTACGAGCTCAACGTGTCCCATACGTTCACGACGTACGCGAGCCTGGATAACTTCAACGCCACATTTTTCGCACGTGACACCACGGTGCTTCATGCGCTTATACTTACCACAGTTACATTCCCAATCCTTTACAGGACCAAAAATGCGTCCACAACACAGACCTTCACGTTCAGGTTTTAATGTTCTGTAGTTTATGGTTTCAATTTTCTTGACTTCACCATAGGACAGGGAACGTATTTTTTCAGGAGAAGAAATACCAATCCGCATAGAGCTAAATTGCGTAACGTGCAGGTACTCTCTGAACCGATCTAACATTTTATTACTCACCGACATTCTCCCTGCCACTCTTGAACAAGTCCACCCGTAGTCCCAAACTTTGCAGTTCTTTAATTAACACGTTAAATGATTCTGGAATACCTGGAGCTGGAACCTCTTCTCCGCGTACTATCGCTTCATACACCTTGTGTCGACCTGCAACGTCATCAGACTTATAGGTTAACATTTCTTGTAAGGCATAAGCAGCTCCATACGCTTCAAGAGCCCAAACTTCCATTTCCCCAAGGCGCTGACCACCCATTTGAGCTTTACCACCCAATGGCTGCTGCGTCACTAATGAGTATGGCCCCACTGATCGTGCGTGCAATTTATCATCAACCATATGATCAAGCTTCATGATATACATAGAGCCAACGGTCACCGGTTGATCAAAATACTCACCGGTACGACCATCACGCATTTTAAATGCACCATATTCTGGCAGATTTAATTCGCGCAACATTGGTTCAATATCATCAACGAAACTTGCGCCATCAAATACAGGCGTTTCGTAACGCACCCCTGACTTAGCTGTTTCTCTGGCAAGATCCATAACGCCATCTTTGCCGTATGTCTGCTCATAAGAAACAATAAGCTCTTTACCGTAGAAATGGGCCAACTCTTTTTTGATTTCTTCGTACCCGGCATCGACAAGCGTAGATTCTAAACGCTCGCCATATTGATGACCAACAAGACCAAGAACTGCTTCAAGTACCTGCCCTACGTTCATACGCGAAGGGATACCAAGAGGGTTCATAACTATATCAACCGCTGTGCCGTTTTCTAAATACGGCATATCTTCACGAGGAAGGATAACTGAGACGACACCTTTGTTTCCATGGCGTCCCGCGAGCTTATCGCCTACCGAGATAGAACGTTTCATAGCTATATATACTTTTACCATCTTAATTACACCAGATGGTAACGGATCGCCTTTTTTGAATTTCGCGATGCGTTCTTCTTTTAATCCTTCTAAGATTCTTATCTGATTTTCATAAGAATTCTTAACATGCTTGATAATTTCGCCAATCGTCTTGTCCGCAGCTTTTAGCTTTAACAATGATGCAAATGGCATGAGTTCAAGCTGTTCTTTAATGAAGATGCCGTCCTTAACGCTCGATGGCGGATTGTCAGCAGCAGCCTTCTGATCAGCTAGCTCCTTAACAATTTTCAAGCGCAACATTTCTTCAAGAAAGCGTATATGGTGCCCCATATCAGTTTCAAGTACCGCAACCTGATGCGCGACCTCTTCCTTATAGCGCTTATCATTACGAACACCGCTACGAGAGAAAATCTTCACGTCAACGACGGTACCTTCGACTCCAGGCGGTACGCGCAACGATGTATCACGAACTTCACGTGATTTTTCACCAAAAATAGCGCGCAATAATTTCTCTTCTGGAGAATATTGAATATCACCTTTGAGCGTGACCTTACCAACTAAAATGTCACCAGGTTTTACACGTGTACCAACGCGAACAATACCATCTTCATCAAGACCAGCCAAAATCTGCTCACTGACATTTGGTATGTCGCGAGTAATTTCTTCAGGCCCGAGCTTGGTATCGCGAGAGTCCACCAAATATTCTTCAATATGTACCGATGTCAATGTATCATCAGCAACTAAGCGCTTGCTCAACACGATAGCATCTTCAAAGTTGTATCCATGCCATGGCATAAAGGCAACTAAAAGATTGGTACCCAATGCAAGCTCACCATGTTCAATAGAGGATCCATTAGTAAGAATATCTCCTACCTGGACTACTTCACCCGGCTTGACTATAGGCGCATGGTGAATCCATGTGCTATGGCTTGAACGTTCGAATTTTTTAAGATAGTAGGTATCGATTCCCTGCGCTATCCAATCATCCATATTCTTAAATGCTTGCTCATCAGCGCGCACAAGAATTTTTTCGGAAGATACATAGACGACAACACCCGGCCTACGCGCAGTAAGAACTGAACCAGAGGCTTTAACGATTTCTCGCTCCATACCAGTACCAATTAATGGCGCCTGAGTCCTGATAAGCGGTACCGCTTGACGTTGCATGTTTGCACCCATCAATGCACGGCTCGCGTCATCATGCTCCAAGAAAGGTATTAACGCTGCAGAAACGGAAACCAACTGCCGTGGAGAAAGATCTATATAGTCCACATCTGCTGAATTTGCATGCAGATAGTTTCCTTGTGAGCGTGCAAAGATTTTATCCGTATCTAACGTATCAGAATGACGAGCAATATCAGCTTGCGCTATGCAATAGAGCTCTTCATTAAACGCGTCTAAGAATACAACATCATCTTGAATTTTTCCGCCTTTTACTGGTCGATACGCGGTCTCTATAAACCCTAAATCATTAACCATTGCATAGGTTGCCAATGAAGAGATAAGACCAACTGTTTGACCTTCAGGAGTCTCAATAGGACATATACGACCATAGTGAGAAGCATGAACATCGCGTACTTCAAATGTTGCGCGATCCTTCATAACACCACCGGGCCCGAGAGCTGACAATCGACGCTTATGCGCTATTTCGGCTAACGGATTGGTTTGATCCATGAACTGTGAAAGTTGCCCCATGCCAAAGAATTCACGAAGAACGGCACCAAGAGGCTTCACATTTAAGAAGTCTTGTGGCATTAAGGCGCCATGCGCCTCTTGCATTACAAAACGTTCACGAATAATACGCTCAATACGTAAAAGACCGATATACACTTGGTTTGTCAAAAGCTCACCAACGAGACGCACGCGTCTGTTACCTAAGTGATCAATATCATCCAACTCACCTTCGCCACGCTCACGCAAGTTAACTAAATAACGAATAGTTTCGATGATATCTTCACGGGTCAAGACAACAACATCTTCAGGAGTCGATAGGCCAAGCTTGCTGTTCATACGAACACGCCCAACCTTGGTCAAATCATAGAAGCGCGGATTGAAAAAGAGGTCTTCAAAACGCTCTTTTATCTCTTTAACCGTAGCGCTGTCACCTGGCCATACTTTGGCATGAACCTCTTTAAGCGCGTCCTCTTCAGTAGCTGCTTGATCTTGTGTCAAGGTCATAGCAATAGTTGGCTGGAATACATACCCTGAAGACTGAATGAGATCGAACTCAAAAGGTTTTAAGGTATTAAATTGCTCATAATGATCTTCAGTAAACACTTGACCACGCTCAACGAGCACTTCGCCTGTTGTCGGATCAATAACATCTTTACCAAAAACGCGATTTAGAAGGCTCGCTTTGCGCAATGCTAAATATTCAATACCTTCTTTATGAAGGCGCGCAATAACTTCCTTGGTCACACGTTTGCCGAGCAATACCTTATCAAGTTTTTCTGGCAACATACCTTTTTCAAGGCGTTGCCCAATAAGGCTTTCATCAACTTTTTTAAAGAACTCGCCGTTCTCAAACATGATAGTATTGAAACGATAGAACGTCGGAATAATATCATCACGTTGCACACCAAGCGCTTGTAAGAATGTAGTGACTAAGAGCTTTTTCTTTTTATCTATACGAACATATAGATGATCGTTACTATCAAACTCGAAATCAAGCCATGAGCCGCGCATAGGAATAATACGCGCTATGTAATAAGGACGACCGCGCAAATCTTTTACTTTAGAACTACGTGAAAAAATAGCGCCAGGAGATCTGTGCAATTGGCTCACAATAACACGGTCAACGCCATTTATAAGGAACGTAGCAAGACTGCCGAGCTTGAATCTGTCGCCATCTTCATACATATCGGCCATAACAGGAACATCGGCAAAAAATATGTCCTGTTCTTTGATATCACGAACCGACTTAACACCAGCTTCATCAACCGCCCAAGTTATTAATTGAATCTTAACCTTGAGCGGCATAGAAAATGTTTGGTCGCTTGAACGGCACTCATCCAACGACAACGGCATCTTGATCCCAACACGCAATATGCAGTTAGGACATACACGATAGCGAGCTGTTCGTTTTGTGCAGTGCGGACAAACACTATTATCTTGTAGACGGGAACAGCCAGATTTTTTGCAGGAAGAGCAACTCCACTGGTATCTATTTTCAATACCAGTTAACTTGCCACACGCACATGCCCAGTGGCCCAATTCGTAGCTAATGTACTCAAGAGATAGACGATCGCTGTAGTCTATAGGAAATACCTCTTTCAGTACCTTTTCTAAGCCTATACGCTCTCGTTCTTCTGGCAAGTAATCGAGCTGGACGAAGTCATTGAATGATTTCGACTGAATCTCAATAAGGTTTGGAACAGGGACAACTCCCTTTATTTTACCAAACGATCTGCGAATAGTACCCTTGCTCACGTGCAAGTTAGACATTAAGTTGCTCCTCGAATCACACAAAAGTTCTTTTCGCTCCCGATCAATATCCGATAACCCTAATCGTTATCGGCTTTGCAAAAAACTACCTTACGCGAGCTGAACTTTTGCGCCAGCTGCTTCAAGTGTTTCTTTCATCTTCTTAGCATCATCTTTTGACGCTGATTCTGCAATAACAGAAGGAGCTTCTTCAACTGCCTTCTTTGCATCACCAAGGCTCAATTGTGGTGCTACTTGACGAAGTGCTTTGATAACTTTGATCTTATCGCTGCCACCATCTTGCAAAGTAACTTTGTATGATGATTTTTCTTCTGCCGCTGCAGGAGCTGCTGCCGCTGCTGCTACAGGAGCTGCTGCCATTGTTGGCATTGCTGCTGAAACACCAAAAGTGGTTTCAAGCTCTTTTACAAAATCGGAAAGTTCCAAAACGGTCATTCCACCAATTTCTTGAACTAATTTTTCAAATGACTTTGATGCCATGTGGTTCCCCAAAAAAACTACAACTGTCTATACACTAATCAACCTGTTCATTCTGCTCATTCTCTTGAACCGCCGCGCCGTCTTGCTTTTTATCGCCAACCTGCTTAAGCGTCCACAGAAGTTGCAAAATCATACCATTGAGTACTCGTGCCAAGCCCGCTGAAGGCGCTTGTAACGTAGCACATACTTGCGCGAGCAATACTTCTCGTGAAGGCAATGACGCTATACGAACGACTTCGTCAGCAGTCAATGTCTTGTGATCCATACGGCCAACAACAAGCTTAAGCGCTTCATTTTCTTTAGCAAAATCACGCAAGACTTTGGCTATTGCAGATACGTCTTTATCTGCAAAAACGATGCCGATCTGTTCTTTCAAATATGGCTCTAGGGTATCGATACCCTCCATGCCATCTACCGCGCGTTTTACAAGACGAGCCTTTGCTACCTTGAGTGAACCGCCTTGTTGACGCAATGCTCTACGCAATTTTTGCATTTGAACAACGGTCAACTTTTGATAGTTAACTACAAAGGAAGCGGTGCTCCCAGCAAAACCTTCTTTTAAATGCTCGATCACAGCAAGTTTTTCTTGGCGATTCATTGTCTAGACCTTCCTACCATCAAGACCGTAAAACTTCATCTGGACTCACGGTAATACCAACGCCCATGGTTGAAGTAATAGTCATTTTCTTGAGGAATTTACCCTTAGATGAAGCAGGTTTTACTGCCGACAACGCTTTAGTAAAGGCTACCAGATTCTCAAGCATCGCTTGAGGAGTGAAGGAAACTTTACCAAAAGCAAAATGAACGATACCGTTTTTGTCGTTTTTGAAAAAGACACGACCTAGTTTCAAGTCGCGAACGACAGCATCAACATCGAACGTTACGGTGCCCAACTTTTTGTTAGGAAGAAGCCCCCGAGGCCCAAGCTGCTTTGCCAACTTGCCGACAGGTCCCATCATATCAGGAGTAGCAACCGCAAAATCGAATTCCATCCAACCGGTGGCGATTTTTTCAATAAGATCATCTGACCCTACGAAATCGGCGCCGGCTGCGCGCGCTTGCTCGGCATGATCACCTTTTGCAAAAACAAGAACACGCGCTACGCGGCCCCTGCTATGCGGCAATACAACCGATCCACGCACGACCTGGTCACCCTTTGATGCATCGATACCAACGTTAACATCAACGTCGACCGATTCATCAAATTTAGCGAACGCTAAAGATTTAACCTTAGCAACCGCATCTTTAATGGGCACCACTTGGCCAGGAACTACTAAAGCTCTTATTTTTTCGTATTTTTTACCAGAATGTGACATATAAAACCCCTGAACGATCAATCTATTACGTCAACGCCCATGCTTCTTGCGCTGCCCGCAACAATCTTTTTCGCTTGATCCATATCAACCGCATTGAGGTCAGGAAGCTTAACACGTGCAATTTCTTCAATTTCACGCCATGATATCTTGCCAACCTTAGTAGTGTTCGGTTTAGACGAACCCTTACTTATGGCAATTTTTTTTCTGATTAACTCAGATGTTGGTGGTGTTTTAACTTCAAACTCAAACGTCTTGTCAACAAAGATGGTTATGAGAACAGGAACTGTCTCGCCTTTGCGATGAGCAGTTTTCGCATTGAACTGTTTACAAAACTCCATGATATTGACTTGCTGCTGTCCCAACACAGAACCAACTGGCGGGGCTGGCGTCGCCGCTCCCCCTGCAAGTTGCAGCTTTACCTTGGCTTTTACCGCTTTGGCCATAGCAATAATGTTTCACTTGATTAAAATTAAGCTCAACGGGTGTCATTCTGCCGAAAATGCTCACCATGACAGTAAGACGCTCGTTTTCGATATCGATCTTTTCAATAATGCCAACAAAACCTGCAAAGGGGCCTTCTTGGATCTCGATTTCGCTACCAACAACGAACTCACATTTTTCCGCGCTGACTACGACTACATCTCCGCGCATCTGAGAAACAATGCGATCAACTTCACGCTTTGTAAGCGGAACAGGCTCGTCATTGCCGAGAAACCGTAAAACCCGTGGGCTTGATTTAATCAAAGGAATGAGCCCAGGGACGATTTCCATCTCAATAAGAACATAACCAGGAAAGAGCTGCTCATTTTCAGCCTCTCCGGTTTTAAAAGCAGATTTAGGTCGCGCTGCTGGCACTAAAATTTCGCCAACATATTCTCGCAGACCCTTGTCTTCCAGGCGCCTTGTAAGATCCGCCTTTAAACTTTCTTCATATCCGGCATATGCCTGGATAACGTACCAATGTTTCATATGTGCAATCCAACACTCACTTTAGTCCGCTACCCTATACGCCAAACTTTGCAAAAACATATTGAGCCAAGTGAGAAAGCGCCAAATCGACAATACCAAGATAGATAGCAAAGGCCGTCATCAAAACTAACACAACAATTGTTGACCCAACAAACTCTTCATAACTTGGCCAAACAACTTTTCCGAGCTCACTTTTGACTTCTTTAAAAAACTGCAATTGCATGCGACCCCCTACGTTGACGCACAAAGCGCCGCTTTTAGATGTTTTGTTAACTATGCTTGGCAGGCCAGGAGGGACTTGAACCCCCAACCATCAGATTTGGAGTCTGCTGCTCTACCATTCGAGCTACTGGCCTTCATTACAAAAGGCGAGCTCTACTTAACCTCCTTATGTTCATTGTGCACACGGCACCTTGAACAGAACTTCTTGAGCTTGAGCGACCCAACTGTGCGCTTTTTATTTACCACCTGTGTGTAATTGCGCTCTTTACACTGTCCGCATACGAGATGCGCAGTAACTCTATTTTTTGCCATAACAAATCAATTTTAGATTTTTATTTTTAATAGTGTTGATATTCGATACTGGATGCTTGATGCATGATCAAGTATCCAGAATCTGGTATCTAGTTTATAGTTTCTGGAATTGTTTAAACAATTGCTAAGATGTCGCTTTCTCTCATGATCAGGTAATCCTGTCCTTCAATAGAAATTTCTGTTCCTGCATATTTACCGTATAAAACAGTGTCTCCTGCTTTAACCATAACAGGTTCGTCTTTTTTACCGGGACCAGCTGCCAAAACAACACCACGTTGAGGTTTTTCTTTAGCTGTATCAGGAATGATAATACCGCCTGAGGTTTTCACTTCAGCAGCGGCTGGTTTCACAATAACCCTGTCATGTAATGGGGTAATGCTTAACTTCTTTGTTGCCATAACTCTATTTTTTTTGATTTGGTTGAATAAAACTGAAATCCGTTTTTTTACGGACGGCAAAGGTACTGCCATTTTTGTACCAATTGCAGAATAAAAGCAATGATGTCAGTTTTAGCCCCATTATCAATTGAGAAACATGGAATTAGGGCAAAATCGGCAGAAAGATCACCAGATT
>CAZHJT010000029.1:0-14136 GCA_964533545.1 uncultured Pseudomonadota bacterium
TAAAGTCACTATGTAACATAACTAACTCCTGCTATGAGCGATACAACTCATGGCAGGAGTTTTAGATTCAGGAACTAAAGTAGGGAATTTATGCATCGTATGTCATTACAGGAAAAACTGAGTAGTTACGACCCTGTGTGCCCGAGTGAGCGTGAATACAAAACGCGTATTGTCGAATTCATGGAGAGCAATAGCGATTGTTTTGAACGCTCGTTGGCAATAGGGCACATTACAGCGTCATGCTGGTTGTTAAACAAAGATCACAGCAAGGCGTTGATGTTGCATCATGCAAAGCTCAATCGCTGGTTCCAGCTTGGCGGTCATTGTGATGGCGATCCTGATACCTTGGCCGTTGCGCTTAAAGAAGCTCAAGAAGAATCTGGCATCATGGGCATAGCGCCACTATCGATCGATATTTTTGATATCGATGTGCATTTGATCCCCGATAACCCGAAAGAAAAAGCACATTATCATTATGACATACGGTATCTGTTGCATGTAGTCAGCGATGAGCAGCTGGTACAAAACAGCGAATCGAAAGAGTTACGTTGGATAGAGAAAAATAGGCATGCTTTGCCTACGGATAACCCTTCAGTGGTTCGTATGTTTGATAAATGGGTATCGTTAGGCCGCCAGTCAGCAGCCTAACGATTTAGCGGTTAGAATCACTTTTCTTTGAAGCGAGATCGGCAGCCAATTGTTTATGTAAACGTATGCGCCGCAATTGCTTTAATATCTCTTCATCGCCAGGCTCCGAGTCAAATTTAAAGGCCGCTGCAGTACTGCATGGTGATGATTGTGTAACGTTTATGACAATGCGTTGAGCTGTGCGTCGAACTTTTTCCATAGCCTGTAGGCTGCTACAACACACGATAAGACAGAACAATAGTCTCTTCATCTAAATCCTCGATGTTATGATGTTGTTGGTAGAAAGTAAGACTTATAGTGGTTTGCAAGAGCAGTAGAGAGCACCAAGCAACTTTGCTCTTGCAAATATCCGTTTTATCTATTGTTTACCCATTGTTTAATGGTCGATGCAAGCGTTGTGATGTCAGCTTGTGGCATGCCCCCTTGGATATGAGTAGCACTACCGCCGGAACGGATGGCATACTCTTGTTGTAGCCAAGCACCAAAGGCCTTCAAGTCGATCCGCGCTGTCAGTGCTGGTGCGACTGAACAGATGAAGGAGTTTTTCCCCTCAACAGTACTTGCTAGGCAATAGAAGCCCGCTTTGTGAGACTGAAGAGCGTTGGCAGTTTCGCGTAATTGTTCCATAGTCAAACCCTGTAGCTGCAGGAGCAGCACGGGGATTTGGCCAACGAGCTCAGCCTGTGATGCCCACAGCGGTATTTGAGCTTTGGTAGCCTCTTTTTGCAGCTGTTTAATCTGTTGTTCTGCCGCATGCAGTTTTTTGGTTTGCTTATCGACAGACTCAAGTACTTCATCACGTTTTACTTTAAAATCTTGGCTCAACGTTTTGACCGTTGCAAAGCTATCTTGAAAGAGTTTTAAAGCACCAAAGCCCGTTACGGCAACAATGCGACGCAGTCCGGCAGACAATGCTGTTACTTCGGTTATTTTAAAGACGCCAATAGTGCCAGTTGATGGCACGTGGGTACCGCCACAGAGCTCTGCAGAAAATGCCGGAATATCGACCAGGCGAACCTTGTCAGGATTATATTTATCGCCAAAAAAGGCCAGTGCTCCGCGAGAGGTTGCTTCTTTCATGGTGGTATATTCAGTTTTGACCTGGATATCTTCCATGATCTTTTCATTGACCAACCGCTCGACATGCGCAATGTCATCGGCGGTTAAGGTATCTGGATAGGTAAAGTCAAAACGCAAATAGTCGGGATGCACGAGTGAGCCTGATTGTTTGATCTGTTTGCCAAAAAGCTGCATTAAGGCTGCTTGCAGCATGTGCGTTGCGGTATGATTTTTCATTGCCTTTTCGCGCAGCTCTTTGTTGACGATCTCGACAATAGGCATGCCGAGCTTCAAATCAACCGGTGCAGTAATCTGCAATGCGATGACCTTTTGGATATAGCGTGCTTCAAGGACTGGTACCTGTTTGTCCGCAACAACGACCCAGCCATTATCAGGTACTTGGCCGCCGCCGACAATAAAAAAGGGTGATTTTTGGGCAATGATGTAACAGGTTTCACCTGCGGCAACATGATCGACCACGTTGCCATCATGGACAAGTCCAACAATGGTAGAGCTTGTTTCAAGCTCCTGGTACCCCGTAAACTCAGAACTTACCTGTTCAGGTAGTTCTAAGGTAGAAAGAGCATCGGCTACTTTTTTGCCAGAAAGGTTTTTTTGTTTCAGCATCTGTTGTTCAAAGCCATCTTTGTCGACAGAAAAACCTTTTTCTTCTGCTACCAAGGTAACAAGCTCAAGTGGAAATCCATAAGTATCATACATTTTGAATGCTTGCTGGCCGTCGATTATTTTTGTCTGTGCGTGGGCTGCAAAATAATCTTCCAGGAGTGCTCGTCCACGAACAAGGTTGCTTGCAAACTTCTCAATCTCGCTCGCCAATGTTTGCTCTATAAGGGCGGCATTAGTGCGCAATGCTGGATAAATATCACCCATCTGTTCAACGACGACACGCGACAAAGCAGGGAAAATGGTATCGTCCGTTAATTTTTGAGCAAACAGGGCCGCTCTACGAATAATCTTACGCAATACATAACCGCGTCCATCATTTGAGGGGATACATCCGTCGGCAATTAACAATGATGATGAACGAATGTGGTCGGCCAATACACGAAAAGCACCTTTTATGGCTGCTGGTTGTTGAGCATATGTTTTGCCGGTTACTTTTTCTAAGTGTCTGATAATCGGCATGAAAAGATCAGTTTCATAGACCGATTCAGCCTGTTGCATAACCGCGCACAAGCGCTCAAGCCCCATGCCTGTGTCAACCCCGGTGCGTTTAAGCGGTTTGTCGGTGCCGTCAGCTTGACGATCGAACTGCATAAAGACGTTGTTCCAGATTTCTAGAAAGCGATCACACGAACAGCCTGGCGAACAGGTTTTTTCTTTACATCCGTGTTCGGCGCCACGATCTATATAAATCTCTGTGCAGGGGCCGCAGGGACCAGTATCGCCCATCTGCCAAAAATTATCAGCAGCACCAAGTTTGTGAATCCGTTCTTTTGGTAACCCTATCTCTTGGTGCCAGATGTTGTACGATTCTTGGTCTTCTAGATATACCGATGCATGTAATAGTTCAACGGGAAGCTGCATCTCTTGTGTCAGAAAATCCCAGGCAAAGGCAATGGCCTCTTTTTTAAAGTAATCACCAAATGAGAAATTGCCCATCATTTCAAAAAAGGTAAGGTGTCGCTTGGTAAAGCCAACATTGTCTAAGTCATTATGTTTGCCGCCCGCGCGCACACATTTTTGTATGGAGACTGCTCGAGTATAGCTGCGCTGTTCTAAGCCTAAAAAAACATCTTTGAATTGGTTCATGCCTGCATTGGCAAAGAGGAGTGTTGGATCTTGCGCAGGAATCAGGGAGGAGCTTGCTACCTGTTCATGATGGCGTGCAATAAAAAAATCGAAAAATTTTTTACGAATTTCTGAGGAATTCATGGTACAAAGACTTTCTTAAAAAGTGCATCTGCAATAAAGATTATTAGATCATTAGCGTACTGCTGTTTAACCTATGAATCAATAAAAAGGCAATAAAAAGGACCCATTGCAGCATCTAGCCAAACATGGTACCGTTACGAAGGTCAACATATCAGCCTCTATTACCTTTGGTATGAAAAACAGTATGGAACAACTTTACGCACCATGGCGCAGCTCCTATATAACATCGACTGCGCGTAGTAAAAATGAAGGCGCAGATTCTGACGAATGTGTATTTTGTACCGTTATTGCACAAACGTGCGACGAGACTAACTCGGTCCTCAAGCGTTATAAGCATACATTTGTTTTATTGAGTCGCTATCCATACAATGCGGGGCATCTGCTTGTGTTGCCTTATGAGCATATCGGCAATCTTGAAGAGCTTCCTGATGCAGTCTCTCGTGAGCTTATGCAGGTGACGGTAGCGTCGGTGAGCATTTTAAAAAAGGCGTTGCATGCTCAAGGGGTTAATCTGGGTATGAACTTAGGCAAAGTTGCTGGTGCAGGAATTCCTGCGCATCTCCATATGCATGCGTTACCTCGTTGGCATGGAGATACCGGATTTTTACCACTGATTGGCGAAGTGAAAGCAGTTTCTTGTGATTTAAATGAAGTGTATCGCCAATTAAAACCACATTTCGATCTTTATAGTCCTGATGCTTGAGCACTACAGATTTGGTGCAAAAAAAGCTATACTTATTGCTCTATGAGCAGCAGGAACTTATTTTTTTGACCAAGGTGGAGTTTTTTCATGACAACACGTTTCAAGCAAACGATACTACTCGGTTTTTTTGTATTATTTGGACTCATTGGTTGGTATACCTATTCCTATTTTTTTGATACAGCAACGCCACACATTACGGTGTCTGGTATTGAGATGGGTGCCTATTACGCAGGCGATCTGCAATGTACTGTTGCTACCAGCAAGCGCGGGCGCATGTCGGTACTTCTTGATGGGCAGCCCTTATTGCATGATTTTTCTATCTCAGCTCACGGCAATCATCCATTTACCATACCCACCCGCGCTATTGTTAATGGGCAACATATGTTGCGTGTAGAGTTTGTTGATGCTACCTATGGCAAAAATAGAACGGCGATCGATAGACTCTTTTATGTCGACAATCAGCCGCTTAAGGCTGCTTTGATGCGTTCCGACATAGATATGCAAGTTTTTCAAGGACGCACTCTACATGTGCAATTTCAGGTAAATAAAGATATTCGAGATGCCAAAGTACACACGCTTTCTCAAGTGTACGATTGTTTTGCCGAATCGAAAAATTCCTCTATTTATGAATGTTTCATTCCTATCGCGTGCGAAGAGACACCAAACGAGTATTTACTTTCTGTCGATGTGATCGACAATGTTGGTAATAAAGTTACCCTTGACACTAAATTCCAGATCGTTTTGTATCCCTTTAAAAAGCAGGCATTAAACGTCAGCAAAGAGAAGGTCCAAGAATCTAAAGCGCTTGGTCGCAGTATTGCCGAGCGTGAACAGGTTATGCAGGAGTTGGCTGCAAACTCCGTACCTGAAAAATTATGGCGTGGTACTTTCTGTACGCCTGTGGATATTGATCGCGTCAGTTGTGAGTTTGGTGCCATCAGAACGACCCAAGAGAAAGGGCGTTACATGCATAAAGCGCTTGATCTTTTAAGTGCACCAAAAAGCGTTGTATGGGCAACACAGTCAGGCGTTGTCGCATGTAAAGAGCGCTTTGAAGATACGGGTAACACCGTTATCATAGACCATGGCCGAGGCCTTCTTTCTTTGTTCTGCCATTTAGAGGATTATGCTGATATTAAGGTTGGTCAAAAAATTGCGCTTGGTAACCCGTTGGGTACCTTGGGTAAAACAGGGTATGCAACTGGCTATCATCTCCATTGGGAAATGCGTCTGAATAACGTAGCCATTGACCCTATGCAATGGACAAAGTCAACGTTTTAAGCAATAGATTGTTATACTAAGACTCGTAAAAAAGGGGAGTCAGTATGTATTTCATGCCGCGTACTAATTGGGTATGTGCTCGATTCGCTCCGCTGTCCTCAGTGCAGCGGTATGCCATAACCATTCTTTTTCTAAGTAGCCTTGTTTTCGTATGGTATTATGGCATCTATTGCCGTCTTGCGCGTGCTATCGCGTTTAACTCGGGCTGTACCTATCAGCAACCTATTAGTGGTGTTGCTGTATCTGAAGCAGCGCTTACCGCTGCTGTTCATGCTGCGCAATCGGCATTGAGTGACTATAACAAAGCGTGGAAAGTGTCAGGGATTGAGCTACTACTCGAGTATGTTACCAAGTCCGGCTTGCGTTTTGTCTCGTGCGATGTCGCGACAAAGCCGTACACGCTTAAAAAATCAACAACGTTAGGCGCGCCGTTTGTGCAGGACATGGTTGCGCTGAGAGCTGTGGGCACACTGAAACAATGCAGCCGTTTTTTTGCTTTGATTGCGGCAGCCACTACGCAGTTTAAAATAGAGCAGATAGATCTTGCCGCTACTGAAAATAACCAGTACACACTTTCGTGTATGTTGAGTGTGGTGACGGCAAGTTAGCATGGGATAGCGCGCTTTTTACTCGGCAATAGTGCCCGCTACAAAGTTTGCCAGCCGTGGATATGCTGTTTTATTACGCGCAAAATCGTCTGAAAATGCTTTCTCAATAATCTTGCCGGATTCCATTAAATAGATCGTGCAGGCCATCTTTTCGAGCAACAAGGTGTCATGTGTTGCAACGAGTATAGTGTATCCTGACGCAGCAAGCTCAGTGATGTTGTTTGCAACTTGCGTTGTTAGCAAAGGGTCTAATGCAGAGGTAGGCTCATCAAGACAGAGTATCTGTGGCTTGAGCGCCAAAGCACGAGCAAGCGCAAGACGTTGTTTTTGCCCGCCTGAAAGCGCCGTCACTGGTGCATTGCTTTTTGTACGTAGCCCATACTGTTCTAAAAGCGTTTGGGCGATCTCTTGTGCTTTTGCATGCTCTACTTTACGTACTTTTTCAAGCGCGAGGGTAATATTCTGTTCAACCGTTAGGTTTTCAAAGAGGTTAAAATTTTGAAACAGCATGCCGATGGTGTTCGTACGGTTGACCGTTGCTAAATCAAGCGGTTTTCCGTCAAGTAACACGCTGCCCGCATCGAGCGATTCTAAGTTGTTCAGTACGCGCAGCAGGGTTGATTTGCCGACACCAGATGATCCCAGCAGTACGGCAATTTCTCCTCGTTCAACGGTTAGAGAAACATCGTTTATAATATATCTATCACCAAAGCGTTTGCTGATATGGTTAAGGTGCAGCATGCGTGTTCATCCTCTTTTCAAGATACGATAATAGGGCTGCAAGTAATGAGGTGAGACATAAATAGATCAACGCAATCGCGCAATAGACGGTCAATGCATCATATGTTTCATTTTTGATATAGGAACCTTGTTTGGTAAGCTCCATAACGCCAACGGTTGAGGCCAAACTTGAATCTTTGATCAGGGTAATGAACTCATTGGTAAGGGCAGGCAACAGCATGCGCACCGCTTGTGGCACGATAATATAACGCGCCGTTTGCAGCGGCGTTAAGCCCAAGACTTGTGCGGCTTCAAGTTGACCTTTGCTGACCGATGCTATACCGGCAATAATAATCTGGCTTAAGTATGCAGCGCTGTTGAGGCCAATAGCTAAAGTAGCAGACCAAAACAGGGACATTTTAATGCCAATTTGTGGCCACACAAAGACTGCAAAGGCAATCTGAATAAGCATAGGTGTTCCGCGTATGATGGTCACATAGAGCCATACCAACCAGCGCGCTGCAGCATTGCCTTGCATATGTGCCAATGCCAAAACTGATCCGCCCACAATACCGATCATGCAGCTGAAGGCTGCAATCTGTAAGCTGACCAAAGTTCCTTGCAGGAGCAAAGGCCAATAGGTAGTAATGACTGAACTATCGATCATGCAAGACCCCACGTTTTTTTGAGAGCATTTAAGGTTCCATCGTTGAGCATGGCATCAAGCGCATCTTGAATTGGTTGTAATAATGTTGCATGTTCAGGTGAAATCACCAAGGCGTACGCATCTGATGTGTCGCCAATTATGTAGGTGTTGAACTCATCGGCATGCGTAGCAAGAAAGCGTTGTACTGAGCTTGTTGCTGCCACATAAGCGTCAGCGCGGCCACTGCTTAACGCTAAAAAAGCTTGTGCTGGTGTTGCGAGTCGTTGAATGTGTACGTTTTTACGTTCCGACATATAAGAATCTGCCGTGTAGCCATCATTGACGACGACCGTTTTGCCATCCAACTGATCGAGTGCTGTTATAGGCGCATCTTTTTTTGGTGTTATAACGAGCAGCGGATCATTTTCGAAATATGGCTTAGTAAAGAGTACATGCTTTGCGCGTGATGGCTTAGGGCTGATACCTGCGGCGATGATCTGCACCGTTCCCATCTGTAAGTAAGGGAGCAACATATCAAATGGCATATCGATTATCTCTATCTTTTTGCCCAAGCGTTTGACCACCTCTTTGGCTACATCAATGTCGAAACCCACTATTGCGCCATCGCGCAAAAAGCTAAAGGGCTGATATTCTGCGTTCGTGCCAACCACGATTGTGTCACTCAACTCTGCTGTGCCTGTTTGACCGCGCCGACCGTTTGGCAAGTCTGCAGGGCAGCTTGGTTGTCGCACGAAGTGCCAGAAGAGGTAGATAATGATGAAAGCAAGGGTTATAAAAAGTAAATTTGAAGCATATTTTTTCATCACAGCTGACTTTTTTTAGATAGTACAAAATACGATACCATGGCTGCGTACCAGCGTGGGATAAATTGCACCTCTTGTCAATCATGTATAGCCTGCAAATCGCTCTTGGGTCATCCTCGCGCCGTGCCCGCCATAGCTCAACGTGTCTCGGCGTAGTTCGTAGAACGAAGACGGAAGAGCGACGGCTGGGAAAGCGGCTTGCACTTCGTAGCCCGTAATAAGGGCGCAGTAGTGGGATCCATTAGGTGTCGCAGATATAGGTGTTTTTTGTTTTAAGGCTTTGCAAAAAAACTCCCCTTGAGAACCATGATAGATTCGTCAAAGGGAGTGATTTATGCTTAAATTGATTGAGGAGTGTTTAGATAAAAGGCATGTTTCGCCATATAGATGAGCGTGGCTTCCTTTTAGCCAATCTGGCTTCAATTTCTTTACAGATCTTTATATCGTTTCGGATCGAAGCTCTCAAGCCTTCTTGCGAATCTATGTTGTTCAGTGCTTTTACACATCGGTTATATGATTCTCCCGCACTAACAAAATCGCAATTAAGTCCAGCTTGTTCTCGCCACATTTGGTACGCCTGATCTGAACAGTGTTTACGCGCTTCATCTTGAGCTCGTGCTGAATCAACTAGAGATTGTCTTCTGTCTATCTCTAAACTTCGTAATTGCTCTTTAAGAGCTACACTTGCGCAATTTATATTCTCTTGAGACTGTTCTTCATCTACTTTTTTTAACTTGCTGCATATTAGCTTCTTATTCCAATCAAGCTCAAGATTATTCAAAGCATAAGTCGACAATGGTTCAGAAGGATATATTTGAGTTGAAGAATATACTTGAGTTGCTGAAAGCAGTATGCCTGCTGCAAGCAATGTGAAGTTTTTCATCTAAGCACCTTTTGGTTTATAGAAATAAGTAATTAAACAAGTGACTCAGTAATTTGAGGCGGTCTTTAGAATGAGTCTCTTTGTATATTTCTAATAGTACTGTTTATTCAAAAAAGCGCAAGTGGCCCTATTTTATGGCATATAGTTGAACCTGAGCCTCGGGTAGAAGACAAGGTAAAGGACGCTTATCAAGAGCTCTATTTTGTCACATCAGCCCAGGTAGGGCCTGATCGCAGAGTTACCTTTAGCGGTACCGACCATGAGACGACGTTTTCAAGCTCGTGGCGTACAAGCTCTTGCGTGCGCAGGAGCTGCTCAGTATGTACCTCAATAATCAGTTCATCATGAATTTGTAACAGCATATGAGCATCGAGGCCCTGCTGGTCGAACGCATGTTGCAAGCGTAACATGCCAAGCTTCATGATATCTGCTGCTGTGCCCTGTACCGGCGTGTTAATCGCAATACGCCGTGCAGCATCAAATAATGTTCTATTCTTTTCGTGCAGTTCGGGGATATAGCGGCGACGGCCATACAACGTTTCGACATAACCGCTGATCTGCGCATCATGCACTATCCTGTCCATCCAGCTAGATACTCCAGCATAGAGCTTAAAATATTCATCGATATACTGTTTTGCTTGTTTGAGCGGAATATGAAGATCTTTTGATAGGCCATACGGTGTCAGGCCATAAAGCACACTAAAGTTAATACGTTTGCCAAGTTGGCGTTGTTCGTGGGTAACGGCAGCAAGTGGTACCGTATATAAATAGGCGGCCGTTTGAGCGTGAATGTCATGATCACCAGCAAAGGCGGCGACTAATGCCGGGTCACCGGACATGTGTGCCAATACACGTAGCTCAATTTGCGAGTAGTCGGCTGAAATAAACGCATATCCAGGGCGAGCCTTAAAAGCCGAACGAATTGCCAGGCCGTAGGGTGAATTTTCTGTGGGGATATTTTGTAGATTCGGTTGTGAGCTGGCAAGGCGCCCTGTAGCCGTGGCGATCTGACTAAAGGTTGTGTGAATTGCGTGTGTGTGCGGATTGATGTAGGTTGGCAGCGCCTCAATATAGGTGCTGAGCAATTTTGACAATTCGCGATGCTGCAAAATAAGGCCAGCGATAGGGTGTAGCTCGGCCAAAGCGGTCAACACCTCTTGATCGGTTGAGTGACCGGTTCCTTTAGCGCTCTTTTTCTGTGGTGGTAATTGCAAATGATGAAAGAGCAACTGTTCGATCTGTTTTGGCGAATTAAGGTTTATCTGTGCATATTTCTCACCAGCATAGACAAGAATCTCTGCTTCAATGGCGGCCAAGCGCTCGACCGCTTCCGTTTCCACCGTTGTCAGAACTGCTGGATCAAGCAGAATGCCCCTGCGTTCCATGAGGTATAAGACATGGATCATAGGATGTTCAAGTATGTCATATAATTTTTTAAGAGTAGGCTCTGCTGCTAACATCGGTTCTAAAACGCCGACTAATTTCAATGTTTGATGTGCATCGGCAGCAGCATACTGCGTTGCTTCTTGGAGTGGAACATAAGAAAAATTAGCCCGCTTTTGTTTGGTGACCATATCATCAAAGTCGAGCATTGGTTCATTGAAAAAATGGAGCGAAAGCCATTTCAAGCCTACACGCTGCCACTCTTTTGTCAGTAGATATGCCACGATCATCGTATCAAGTTTAAGGCCGCGCATTTCGATGCCAAGTCTGCTTAATACCAGCGCATCAAACTTTGCATTATGCAGATACTTTGCGTAGCCTGCATCTTCTAACACCGGTTTTAATGTGGCAACAACAACGTCGCGCGCAATCTGTTGCTCGCCAGTTTGGTGACCAAAGGGAATATAGTAGGCATGACCAACACGTGTGCAGATAGAAATGCCAACTGCATCATCGACCAAGGGATTAACGCCGACCGTTTCGGTGTCGAGTGCGCACTGTCCAGCCTGTTCTATTTCAGCAACAACTGCTTGCAGCTGTTCTAGGCGCGTGACCGCTTCATAGTGGTATTTTGCCAGCACAGCCTGTTTCTCTGCAAGGGATGTGCTACTGTCCATGTTGCTTAAAAAGCTTTTGAATTCAAGCTCTTGGAACAAGGGGCGAGCCTGTGACCAGTTGTTGCGATTAAACAGCAGATCATCTTGTTGTAAGCCTGTTGGGTGGTACTGCAGCAAAAAAAGCTTCAAGCTTAAAAACGCATTCTCTTTATTTGCTTCAAGTGCAGTGCGCGATCGTTTTGAAGCAACAGCATCTAGATTCGCATACAATGCTTCAAGTGAATCGAACTGTTGCACCAGATCGGTGGCGCCTTTTTCGCCAATACCTTTAACACCGGGGATGTTATCAGAGCTGTCACCCAGCAGTGCAAAATAAAAAGGTAGTTTATGTACCGAAAAGCCCATTTTTTGTTCAAAGGCTGCTTCATCAAAAAAGAGCTCTTTAAAGGCATCATACATCACCACGCGAGCGCTGAGCATCTGCCCCATATCTTTGTCGGTTGTGACAACAATCACTGAACCATCATTTGGCCATTCTTTCGCTAACGAAAAAAGCAGATCATCCGCTTCAATCCCCGATTGCGCAACCTGTTTAAGGCCGATCAAATCGGCAAACTGCATGATATACTCTTTTTGCGTAAACAGATCAGAGGGTGGCGCCTGGCGGGTTGCTTTGTAATCTTCATACATCTCGTGACGCGTTGTTTTACCCTTGCTGTCCCATACCAACACCATATGTTCTGAGCCTATAGAGTCGATCAGTTTTTTGATCATGCGGCAAAAACCGTAGACAGCATTGACAGGGCTACCTTTGCTCGTGTGCAAGGGGCGAGTGCCGTAATAGGCACGGTATAAAAATGATGAGCCGTCAATGAGGACTAAGGTTTTTTGTTGATCAAATGTCACGGTGAATCTTTCTCGTGTTGCAATCTAAAGATAATAAGTTTGATCTGACGATACTGTAGATTTGCAAGAGATTCAATAGTTCGTGCGCATTATAACGTCAGCTCTTGCGTGTTCTGCTCTGAGATGGTGAGCGTAATCGTTTAGGAGTTTTCTTTGAAGGTTCGGGCATTGCAACGATCATTTTTTCTCTTGCGCGACGCTCAATTTCTGGCAAATAGTGTGGATCCCATGACAGCGGAAGCAAGGGTCCCATGAAAGCGATGACAAGTTTCGCTACATCTTTAGATCGCACAAGAGGTGCAACTGTTTGCATGATACCCTGCGCGTATTCCTGCTCTTTTTCTTGCTTGACCTGTGGCACGATAGTCATTCGTGCTTGCATTGTTGGTTTTAAATCGGAAGCTAGCGATATCAAGAGTTGCAGTGGCGTTTGAGCCAGCATGTTTTTGCTGTTTATGTCTGCACCACTCCAGAGCAAAGCAGCTGTGTTTTCTGCCAGATGCTTCTCGGCATTGCTTTCATCAGCGCTGAGCGTGTTAAAAAAGAGCGTATGCAGGGGCGTTTCGAGGTCAACTTTATTTCTTAAGCTATGGTTTATTCCTCTATTGCACCAAAAAGCGACCATCTGCGGTGATGCCTGCGTGCGTGCAGCATTATGCAATACATTGCCAGAGCGGTTTTCTACGTGTGGGTCTGCCTTGTTATCAATAAGAAGCTGCGCCATTTCGGGTGTTTCTGCATGATAGATAGGATAATTAAACCATGGTGTGTTCGGATCCGCTTTGTGTGCTAATAATGATAGCGTAAATTCATAATCATTGTGTGCGACAACGGTGTTTAAAAGCTGGGTGGAAAGAAGACCCATGTTTGGATTTGCTTTATCTTCTTCAACACACTTTTTTAATTGATCGCGATGATTCCAGTAGTTTCCAGATCGTGTCATGGTCGCATATTCTTTCTTTAACCAAGAGGTTCCCTCTTCACTGTAGGTCAATGGTGCTGGTTGAGGTGCGTCGGCAGCATGTGCGCTCTGGCTATTCAGTACTAACAATGCACAGATTAATACGAATCTGCGCGTGTTCCGTGCTATGTGTGAGTGGCGCGATGTAAAAACAGATGGTGTCATCATTGTACCTGTGGTGAGACTTTAATTCGTTTGCTGCTTCTGTTGGTGGCCTCTTCTGCTGCAAGGAGGGCAAGCATGCGCGGCTCGATATCTTGTTTAAAATAGCGTACATCATACAAAGGGCCTGGCAATTGTCTTGTGTAGCCCATAACGAGCGGCATTACATCTTTATTTAAATGCTGGGTTAATAGTTTTTTCGTCTGTTCATAGCGGGCTGTTTTTTCCGTCAGATGGTCTGGCAATTGTCTTGTGTAGCCCATAACGAGCGGCATTATATCTTTATTTAAATGCTGGGTTAATAGTTTTTTCGTCTGTTCATAACGCGCTGTTTTTTCCGCTTTTACTTGAGGTACAACTGTTATCAGAGCTTTGAGTGTTGGCACCATCTCTGGAGAGCGTTTTGTAAGTTCCTCAATAACTTCTTCTTGGTCTTCGGTTGTAAAGTTTGCATCACTCCATAAAAAAGGCACCATGCTGGCTGGCGTCGCGCGGCTCAGGAGACAAAGAGTACGCAATGGAGTAAGGCTCAAGCGGCATTTTTGACGAAGATCAACCCCAGCGTTGCACCAGAAGGTGATTACCTCTGCAGGTGCACCATATGTTGCAGCTGTATGTAGGGCATTTTCTCTGCTACGATTCAGCGCATGGATGTCTGCTTTAGCATTAACGAGTAGTTGCGCAACTTCAGTGCTTTTGGCGGTAAAAATTGGCTTGTTGTCCTCTGGTGGATTGGGATCCGCTCGATGATCCAAAAGTGATGCAACAAGAGGAGTGTCGTTTTTTTGTGTTGCATTGTATAACAGACTAAAACCATGTTTGTTTATATTTGGATCGGC
>CAZHJT010000030.1:0-2755 GCA_964533545.1 uncultured Pseudomonadota bacterium
AAAGCGCTTCGATCATCGAAGCGCTTTCTCTTTTTTTGTTAGCACGTAAGTCGAGCGAACTGCCGTAAGCATGACAGGCTAGCCTCTCGGGTCATTGCCTGATTGCCTGCATAAGCGTAGATGGCTCAATGCTCTCGCTCGAAGAATCAAGGCGTATATCAAATTGTGTGCACTGTTCAAAGTTTCCGAAGGTTTTTTCTACATACTGACGAGCATAAAAGCTTCTTCGTGCCGAACGTTGTAGCATCGCGTCTCGCTGCGCATTTCTTTCTAGCAAGATGGCAAGCGGACAGTAAAGCAGAACAAATGTTTTGTCCGGTGTCGCAACTGTTTGCAACTGCTCATGGTAGATATTAGTATCAATAATAACCTGGCAGCCATTGGCTAGTAGCCTATTGGCTTGCGTTACGACGGCATCAATCAGTGCCTGGTCGCTCGTATCTTTACCCTGTTCTTTCAAGGTATCTTCTATCACGTCAAGTTCAACCAATCGCCATTGATCGCCGAGCGATGCTAGTAGCTGTTTGCTTAAGGTTGATTTGCCTGAGCAGGAAGCACCCATAACAACAAGCGCTTTAGGAGGGGTTGGCATGGTTGTGTTACAAAAAGAGAATAGCAGAAAGATAGGCAAACTGTTTTTCATAAAAGCCCTTTCTCTTTATAGGGTTGATTCTTGTGTGTCGTAGGTAACGATAGCCACTGTGTAAAAAAAGGCAATTAAATAAGGCTTGAAAGCGCGCTGTGACAACAAAAAAAGCCCGGGAGTTACCCCGGGCGTAGTATCAGGCGTGTGCTCAAAATAGGATTAAGATTGCTGCGTGTTTGGATGTCCCAGACAAGAGTCAACAAATTCAGAACAGCTAAGATGTGGGCAATAGCCCTTGGTTGCTTGAGGCGTTTTGGGAGAGGTTGTCGCTGGCTCAATAGCCTTTGGAGATGCAGGAGGTGTGGAGCTCTGACCTGAAGGGCTTGTCGATGTGCGAACAGGACTTAGAGGTGCAGTAGATACAAGGCTCTGGACTGCAGAGTTTATCGGCGACCCTGGAGGTGTAGTGGATACAACGAGTGGTGTGCGCGGACTTGCCGACGGCTTGGGACTAGCTACCGGTGAGGTGGAAGTTGGCTGGGGCGAGACCTTTTGATCTGTAAGTATAACAAGAGGAGTTAGTTGTGATTGAGGAGTTGCAGTTGGTTTATGGGTTTTCAACCAATAGTAGTAACATCCTGTTGCTATGCTTGCTCCAGCCGCAACACCTATGACCGGAGCCCATGTTTTCACCTGCTCTTTGTGCCGTTGTGAGAGTGAGAACCCATACCAACTTGGCATCGAAGGCAGGCTTGGCATTGAGCAAGAAGGGAGCTTGAAAGAGGGAAGGCGGTGTAGCAATGAGCTGAGTTGTGTAGCCCACGATGATCGGCCAGTTGCGTCAGAGCAAGAGCTTGCTTGTCCGCTGGCACATACAACGGCTGCCAGGAGTATGCTGGTACGCGTGTGTTTCATAAGGATCCTTGTTGTTATTGAGGTTTAGGTTGGTTATCAAGTTCACTAATGCGTTCTTCGAGCTTTTTTATATCGGGTGTAAGCGTGTCTCCTAATTTCTTGATTTCTTCTGCCTTTTGATAGAGTTTTTTTCGGGTATCGTAACCGTTAGCATAGATCTGGTATAACGTAACTCGGTCGTCCCACTCGCGGGCATATTTGTTCGCTTCGTTAGAAGATGGGGTTGCAGGTGAACTATGTACTTGTGCGTTGGCAAGATGACGGGGCTCTTCAGATGCTGCCACGTGTTGTGCCCATGACAGCAGCGCTAGAATAACAAGAATTGTATGCATACCATTTTACCTCGATTTTGTGTGTACTACAATCTTTTTTATCGTTACGTAGCTTATACTGTCAGAAGTGCATAAGCAACAGCGTGAATCTGTATACTCATGAGCGACTTGCCAAAAAAATGAGAGAGCGTAAGCTAAATGCACAATCGATATCTGAAAGCAATCAATAGGTTTTTCAACGAGTTAAATAAAATCTTATGCAAACACCAGTAACGCTTGATGCGCTTGTCTCTCTTTGTAAGCGTCGTGGCTTCGTCTATCAATCGGCTGAAATTTATGGCGGCCTTAACGGAGTCTATGACTTTGGCCCATTGGGTGCACTGCTTAAGCAGAACATCAAAAATGCCTGGATGTCTGCCTTGAACAATTCAGGGCGGGATATTGTTTATTTAGATGGCGCCATTTTGGGTGCGCAACCGGTTTGGCAGGCATCTGGCCACGTAACGAACTTTAATGACCCGATGATCGATTGCTTGACCTGTAAAAAACGGTATCGTGCCGATGACGACAATATCGACACTAGCAAGCCATGCCCTCATTGCGGCAACACCACCTGGACTGCCGTGCGTCAATTTAACATGATGTTTAAAACCGAAGTTGGCGCAGCCTCTGATCAGAGCTCAATCGCTTACTTGCGTCCAGAAACAGCACAAGCGATCTTTGTGAATTTTAAGAATGTGATCTCTACCACACGGGTAAAAATACCGTTTGGTATTGCACAGATTGGTAAAGCCTTTAGAAATGAGATTACGCCAAAACAGTTCTTGTTCCGTATGCGCGAATTCGAGCAGATGGAGATCGAATGGTTTTGTAAAGATGAGTATTCGTTGGCCGATTTTGAAGCATGGTGCCAAGAACGGCTCGCCTTTTACGCTTCCATTGGCATCACGGCCGATAAGATACGCTTGCGTCCGCACGTCAA
>CAZHJT010000030.1:2765-13811 GCA_964533545.1 uncultured Pseudomonadota bacterium
TAGCGCACTATGCACAACGATGCACCGATGTTGAGTATCAATTTCCGTTTGGTTGGAAAGAGCTCGAAGGTATTGCACATCGTGGCAACTTCGATTTAACTCAGCATAGCACTCATTCAGGCAAAGATCTTTCTGCGTTTGAACAAGAGACCAACAGCTCATATGTGCCGACGGTGGTTGAATGTTCAGTTGGCGTCGATCGCCTCTTTTTAACATTGCTGTTTGATGCGTATCATGAAGATGTCGTTGAAGGTGAAAAGCGCATTGTATTGCGTTTACATCCGCGTATAGCGCCGGTGAAAGCAGCCTTTTTACCATTGGTGAAGAAATTAAGCGAACCGATGGAAAGACTCTATCGTCAGGCGCGCCAAGCAGGTTTTTCTGTGCAGTATGATGAGTCAGGATCTATTGGCAAACGGTATCGTCGTCAGGATGAGATCGGTACGCCACTTTGTATAACGTATGATTTTGATAGTGAAAATGATCAATGCGTTACGCTTCGTGATCGCGATACGACTGAGCAAAAGCGCGTGTCAATCGATCAGGTTCTGCCCTATTTAACCGCAATGATGCAGCGCTAGATGGTATATGGCAGTTGCTCGACGAGGGATTGTTGACCAGTGACCTGCTCTATCGGTAAACTACGATCTACGCTAGTGAGCGTAGAGGCTCCTATGTGTGTACATAGGGCGTTTGGTAGAATCAAACATGAAAGCATAAATGCATGAGTTCGGTAAAAATTGCTCATTTTTCTCCTGGGCACATCCTGTTTATTATGGCATTTACCACGATTATATCAGGAGCGGTGTTGCTCAGCCTGCCCATCTGTCGTACCGTTGAGATACCTTTTCTAGATCTACTGTTTACGGCTACCTCGGTTACGTGTGTGGCGGGTCTTTTTACCATACCTCTTGAGAGTTTCACAACGACCGGCCATGTCGTAATCTTAATCCTGAGTCAGATCGGTGGTATCGGATTGGTAACGCTGACGATTTTTTTATTATCTTTATTTATGAATTTTGGGTTTGCCAGTCAATTGATAGCCAGCCAATTATTGCATTTTGAAGGGTGGAAAAATATCAGGGCATTTATAGCCTTTATTCTTGGTCTTACGCTGTGCGTTGAGCTGATCGGTGCGTTCTGCTTTTTTCTGGTTTTTATGCATGAGTTGCCGACCGATAAAGCTGTTTTCCTATCGCTCTTTAGTGCCGTAGCTTCCTTTTGTAACACAGGCATCATGCTACCGATGGCCACCGTCAGTACGTATAGTACGAGCGCGGTCATGGCATTAACAGCAACAGCTTTGATGCTTTTTGGTAGTCTTGGTTTTGTTACCTGGAACGAGATCGTGCATTATTGCTGGTCTTTCAGGCAGCACAGGCGCTATCAGTTTTCATTGCAGAGCAAGATTATTTTATATGGTACGGTATTTATCACGCTGGGCACCTTGATCAGCTTTGTGGTGTTGGAATGGCAGCATGCATTGGCTCAGGAGCCCAACGGTCTATTGAAATATACGACGATTCTTTTTCAGGCCGTTTCATTCAGAAGCGCTGGTTTTATGACGCCCTTATTTTATCTGTTTCGATTGCCGACATTCTTATTGATCTTGTTCGTCGCGTTTATCGGTGGATCGCCCGGGTCAACAAGTGGTGGGGTGAAAATTACGACGATAGCTATTTTGATTGCAACGATTCGATCAGCGGTTAAAGGGAGATTCTCGGTTGAGATACGAGGGCGCAGTATTCCGGTTGACCAAGTCTACCGAGCGCTTGCCATTATTTCATTATCGGTGGTATGGATCTGTGTGACTACCTTTTTATTGACGATCACGGAGCCGCTCTTGCCCTTTAAAGCGCTCTTTTTTGAAGCATGCTCAGCTTTTTGTACCCTTGGCATGTCACTTGGCGCAACAACCTTGCTGTCAACTACCGGGAAAATTATTATCATGGCCAGCATGCTTATTGGTCGCATAGGCTCATTAACGCTTATGTTGGCGCTTAAATCGGTGGCTAGCCGTCGCAAACAAGAGGGCGTTGATTTTTCGTATCCAGAAGAACGCGTTATTTTAAGTTAACTTTACTCAGAAAGAAGCGGTATGAAAATTTGTGTCATAGGGCTTGGTAGGTTTGGTTCTCAAGTAGCTACTGCGCTGACTGAAAATGGCATGGAAGTGTTGGCGATAGATAGTAATGAATCGATTGTTGATGCGATAAAAGATACCGTTACGCAAGCGATCTGTATGCGTGTGCGTGATGAAGCTTCCCTAAAAAACATCGGCATTGAAGAGATGGACGCCGTGGTCGTTGCCATGGGTGATGATTTTGCCGAATCGGTCTTGATTACGGCATTGTTGAAAAAACGGCTAAAAACGCCCCACGTTGTCGCTCGTGCTATCGATCAGATTCATAAAGAGATTTTGCAATTAACGGGCGCTGACGAAGTTATTTTGCCCGAGCAAGAGATCGGGTTACGTTTGGCAAGCAGCCTCAGTTTACCCTTCACCGAGCTTTCATCATTAACGAAAAGCTTTTCCATAAGCCAAATCGAAACGCCAATCGCATTTGTAGGCAAAACGGTGGCAGCACTCGATTTCTTTACCAACTACCAATCAACCTGTATCGGCGTGAAAAAAGATGATGACATTGAGTCGGTCGATCGTACGTATGTTATACAGGAAGATGATAAGCTTATCTTTGCGGGGAACAATAAAGGACTCGCTAAGCTTGCGCGCCTTTCGTAGAAGCTATACTTTCTTCACAAAAAAAGGCCCGGCTATAACCGGGCTCTTTAGTACATGTGATCTCTTGGTTAGTTTTCGTTGTTATGTCCGAGATAGCCTGTAATTATGTCCAAAATACGACGACGTGAGACTATTGGTAAATGGTTAGAAAGGTCGGTGTCCCGTATAGCATCTCTACGCTTTTGCATAGATTCTGCTTGCTGTTGTGCGGAAATTATTGGATAAACAATGATATTCGGATTTAAAGGCTTCGGGAAAGAATCCTCAAACTCTGGATGCGTGCTAGGCGAGTACTCTGTAACTAATGTTAGCAAAACTGGCGGTAATAGTGGTAGCGCATCCCCAATATTATCCTGGATATCAATCCTGCGTTCCGCTTCATCAGTTTGTTTTTCTGCACGAGAGAGAGGATCAAGGACTATTCTGAGAGAAAGTTCGCAGCCATCTCTCAGTCCATGCCGTCCACATGTAAAATGGTCTTTTAGTCGAACTCCTCCATGACTTAATCTTTGATAGCATATCGGTTGAGACTCGGCCTTAGTAAACGACTCATCCGCGACGATTGGAACTGTGGCGATGGTCTCTTTGAGATCTCCGATCGAAGAGTCTGGAGAACAATGAAGATAGAAAAACTCTTTCGGAGTTCTGATCTTCAAGGTCATACTGTTTCCATGAGGAGCGGATTGAGAGCAGGATGCAGTGGTAGCCCAGGCGCATAGGGGTAGCATTAAAGTAAGCAGTCTGTTTTTCATAAAAATCCTTTAACGTTTATTTTTTTGAGGGGATAAAATCTCGTTTATGCGATGAGTTCAGCTCTTTTGAGTTGCTTGGTGGAAGTCCGGGTCATAACTTAGAACCACACCTATCACATTGTTGTTTAATGGTGTCGAGGCTTGAAATTCAGCAACTATTCGTTCTTTGCTTGTGACCGTTAGGTTAAGGATCTGACCATTTTGTATGCCATAATATGCACATGTCTTATCGCTTTCTAACCTAGTTTCTGCTTCTCCCGGCTCGGATGCAGTGGTCAATATAGCTATACCATCACCACGATAGATGGTTCTTTTTATAGCGGCAATAGGTGTTGCTGGAGAAAAACGAACGGTGAGTTGCTCATAATAAGTCATTTCGGGCGTTGTTCTTTTTTTTCTGACCAGCAATCTTGTTGGCCCTTCAAAGCATGATGCATGGCCAACCAAGGCGCATAGAGATAGAATTGCAGCAAATAGTACATTTTTCATAAAGATCCCTTTTAGTCGTCGTTATGCGTGTCATAGCCTGTAATTATGCCCACCAAGACTGTCGGCAATGGCTTATCCTGAAGTGTTTCACGTATGGCCGCTGTACGCGCTCGTAATTCAGCATCTATTTGCGTTTGAGTTTTGATCGTGAGGTAAAGAATATCGCCATCTTTTAGGCCATAATATCCACACGTTTTATCGCTTTCTAACCTAATAGTTTTTTCTCCAGGCTGAGATGCTGGTTTGGTCAATACAGCATTATTACCACTGTAGAGGTCTTTTATTATATCGGCAATAGGTGTTGCAGAGAGAAAACGAACTGTGCGACATTCACAGGCGGTAATTTCGAGTGTTATTATCTTTTTTATGACCTGCACCCTTGTTGGTCCTTCAAAGCATGATGCATGGGTAGCATAGACGAATAGAGAAAATGTTACGGCAAATAGTATGTTTTTCATAAAGATCCCTTTTAGTCGTCGTTATGCGTGTCACAGGTTTTAACTATGTCCAACAAGACTGGCGGTAATGTATCTTTCAATGTTGCATCTATAGCTGCTGCGCGTGCTCGTAACTCAGCGTTTATTTGCGCTTGAGTTTTTTTACCGACAAGAAGTTGGGAGATATTTCCTAGGCCATAATGTCCGCAGGTCTGATCGTTTTTTAGCACTAAGCCCTCAGGAGTGCTTAATCTTAGATCTTGGGCCTTTATGCCTTTAGTATCTATGTCTCCACTATTGTAAATAATTTGTTTTATGGAGAGAATCGGTGTTTCGGGCGTAAAAGCAATTTCGATCATTCCTTGCGGTGTGTTGACATGCAGCATGAGCGACCTTTCAGCGCAGGATGCATGAGTGAACCAGGCGCATAGAGGTAGCATTAAAGTAAGTAGTGTGTTTTTTCATAGAAATCCCTTGCGTATAACGATTTTTTGGCTATAAATTCAGTTTGGCAAGGTCTGTTGGGTTTGTCAAAAGGCTTGGGTGGAAAATTTTGTAATAAAAAAAGGTCATGTACTCGAGGAATAACCCTCACAATACATGACCTTTAAATCTTTTATCGCGCAATCTTTAGATAGATTCGATGCGAATAACGGTAATCGCTTGGCGATGTCCCTTTTTAACGCGTGACTTTTTACGGCGTTTAAACTTAAACGCAATCACTTTAGGTCCGCGCATCTGCTTAACGATAGACGCTTTGATCGATCCAGCAAGAAATGGGGTACCAACTTCAAATACGCCTTCGGCAGTCTTGCGGAACAAAACTTCTGTAAATTCAAGGCTTTTTCCGGCTTCGCCTTCGATCTTTTCGATAGCGACTGTTTTACCTGGAACCGCTTGTAGCTGCTTGCCGCCTGTTTGAAAAAGGGCGTATTGACTATGTGTTTTATGCTCAACCATTGTATAGACATCCCGTCGTAGCACGTTCAATAATATATTTTTAAGAGATTTCAGTGTAACAAAGCTCTTTTCACTCGTCTAGAGGTAATCGGTATTTCTGCTGTTTATCGCCGTCTTGTTTGCCGCATGAGCTGTTGAATGTGTTGATCAAGTTCTTCTTTTTCCTTAACCACACGGTTGAACTGCTCTGCTGCAACTGCCCCACTAAAGCAGCCGATTGAGGCTCCAACAACTGGTGCGAAGAAACCAAAATAAAAAGCATGATCAAGCACCAAATCTTTACGTTTTTCTGACATTTTTAAGCAGTGCTCTTGTGCTGCTTTAGGTCCAACCAGAGAGGTAGATTTTCCCATAAGGCGCTGTATCAGTGATACATCAGCTTTAGTTGTTGGCACAAAGAGCTCGCCTTCAGCAATTTTTTTTGCGCGGGCAGTGTCTAGAGCAAGATTTTTAGAGAATTCTACTGATTTGCGCAATAGGCTTGCTTGACGGGTTTTTGCATAAACCAGCCCAGCGCTAATTCCCGCACAAGCTCCCAGTACGAAAAGAGAAGTATCAGAGCCTCCTGCACGATGAAACTTGAGAGCGGCTCTTTGTGCTTTTTCAGCAGCTATCTCCTTTGCATGAGCAGCGCCTTGTGGGGAATAATCTATACCTGCCATGCTGCAAAGTTGACTAGCAGGGAAAAATAAGCTCATCGTTAAGATTATCTTAGATAGTTTCATGGGAACTCTCCTGTGGTTTAATATAATTATTCTTAATTGGGTAAATTTAGGACTTGAAGCAATTTCTGGTCTTATAATACCAACTGTAACAATTTCGCCTGGTTTGTCAAACGCACGGAGAATGCCATTTATCAGTAAGCTAAGATTGACTTGGAGGAAAACTCGTAGCGGCACCCAAGGATGCCTGTGAGGTTGACGCTTAGTACCAAATATTGGTATCATTCGGTACGTAAATTTTTAATAAACGCAGGAATACAGCATGATGAAATATAAAGGCTACATGGGGCAAGTTTCCTATGACGATGAGGCTCAAATTTTTCATGGCGAGGTAATAGGCCTCAAGGATATCATTACGTTTCAGGGGACCACGGTGCAGGAGCTATTAAGGGCTTTTCACGGCTCTGTAGATGACTATCTGGCATGGTGTAAAGAGCGTGGAGAGAAGCCGGAAAAAATGTTCTCTGGTACCTTAAACTTGAGAATGTCTCCTGATCTTCATGCTCATTTAGCTATTGAAGCTGCGCAGAAAGGCATGAGCCTTAATGAGCTGATTAATGACAAGCTAAGCCGGTAAGGGTAACTTTCTTTGTTATAGATAGACCGGACCTATGCTACACCGAAACTATGATTGGCTCAGTATTGAAGAGCCTGTTCGATAACTGAGCAGAAGCGATCAGAGTGCGCCTTTTGACGCTATTCTAGGCGCCTTTTTTTTGCCTCGCGCTTTTGTGTGAGCTCACGCAGGGTGTCGGCAATGAGCGCTTCAGGGAATCGCTCTACCACAAAAGAGGTGTGACGCCGTGGTGTGCACGGTCTATTTAATGTTGGCCATATACTTGTTCGAATAGTGCTTTCTGGTGAGCATATGATCATTGGCTGTAAAGTAGCATTGAGAGAGTTGTTTTCATAGGTCATATCTCGCCTGAACGTTGTCGGTGAGGTAACGGTATCGTCTTGGGTGTTATACTGAAAGCTACCTTTTGCTAGGTACGTGGCATAGGTACCCTTTTTATGCATGAGAAAGCGAGTATTGAAGCTTATGATATCTTCGCTCATTGCAATACGATACACACCAAACGCAATGATGGGATTAGTTCTTGTAATGTTTTGATCTTTCAAAATTTTTCGAAGATTTATCTCTGTTCTTCCTGTGCCTACGTACGACCAGACCAACATTGCAGGATCGCGGGACAACAACTCATTTAGCTGCGCTATGGCGCTATGGGCAAGCTTTTTATCGTTATTGTGCGTAGATGGGGTTGGTTCTTCATGATCGCTAGCCTGTAGCGATGTCCAAAGTAGGGCAATAAAGAGGCAATATCTACCAGTAATCATCAGGTTTCTCTTAGGTTATGGGAAATTCATGTATTTTTTACGTAGTACAGGGTTCCAGGCTATTCACTCGGTTGCTCGGTTGGCTTTTCTAAGCACGCCAAAATATTCTCTGCTCGTTCAATGATAGAGTTGGGCAGATGAGCAAGCTTGGCCACTTCAATACCAAAGCTGCCTTGGGCAACGCCAGGCGCAATAGTATACAAAAAGAGGATGCCCGTCGGTGTTTTCATGCAGGAGGCATGGTAATTGGCAATGCCGGGGTGTGTGGCATGCAGCAGCGTGAGCTCATGGTAGTGGGTTGCAAACAAGCAACGAGCGCCGATCGTGGTATAAATATGCTCCACAATCGCTTGCGCCAGCGCTAGACCATCGTAGGTGCTCGTGCCGCGCCCCACCTCATCAAGAATAACGAGGCTGTTTTTGGTCGCTTGGGTGCAGATGGTTGCCGTCTCCTCCATCTCAACCAAAAAGGTACTTTTCCCTTCGCTCAAGTTGTCAGAAGCGCCTATGCGGGTGAAGATACGGTCTAGGAGCGACAAATTTGCCCGCTGAGCGGGTACAAATGACCCGAGCTGGCCAGCAATGTTAATAAGGGCAACTTGTCGCAAATAAGTCGATTTTCCCCCCATATTTGGCCCTGTTACTATCCACAACGATTCCTGATCGGTGAGGTTGGTGTCGTTGGCAATAAACTGGCCATCGAGAGTCTGCTCAATCACCGGGTGGCGACCTGCGGTAATAGCAATGTCTCTTGTGCTTCCATACGTAGGGCGCACAAAGTTGTTCTCATAGGCAACGCGTGCTAAGCCTAGTAAGGCGTCGATATAGGCTATGCTGTGAGCTCCTTTGCGCAGGGCATGCACCGTCAATGATACCGCATGTTTGACCGTTTCAAACAGCTCCTTTTCCAATTGCTGATGCTGCGCACGGGCGGTGGTAATCTCTTGCTCCAGGGTCTGTAGGGCTGGCATGGTATAGCGCTCGCGGCCAACCAGCGTCTGTTTCCTGACATAGTGTGGCGGCAGTGAATCTTTGTGGGCGTTAGTCACCTCTATGTAATAACCATGCAGATCGTTATACCGAATTTTGAGTGACCCAATGCCTGTACGGTGCTGTTCTTGCAGTTCAAGCTCGGTAATTTTTGTACTGCTGTTGATCAGCATGTCGCGCATATGATCGAGCGGTTCATGAAAACCGGCTTTAATAATCCAATCTTTGGTGTCATCATCATTAAGTGCTTTGGCAAGCAGGTCATGTAATGCTGTAAAATTCTCTAGATGTGTTGCCAAATCGTGCAATAACCGTGCCTGGGTAAGTTTTTGTACTGTTGCTTGTATGCGTGGCAGATGCTGCAATACGCGTGCAAGGTGGGTATAGTCATGCAGTTGGGCGCGCGATAGAGCAATCCGGCCTACCACACGTTCGAAGTCCCCGATATGACTTAAGCTGTGCTCGAGCTCTTGGCGAGTCGACACATCATGCACGTACGCCTGTACCACATCAAGGCGCTGTTCGATAGCCTCTTGTTTGACCAAGGGGCGCAAGACCCATTTCTTAATCATACGTGAGCCCATAGGGGTCACGGCGCCATCGAGCACCGAAAATAGGGTGCGCTTGCTGGTGCCATCATGATTATTTTTAACCAGTTCAAGGTTTTTTTGCGTTGCTTTATCAAGCAGCAGGTAATCGTCAGGTTTATAAATGTGGAGCGACAGAAACTGATCGAGTGATTGTTGTTGGGTCATGCGTACGTAGCTGTAAAAATTGGCTACCGCGGCATGCAATGATTTTTGTTGGTAAAGTTTTTCTTTAACATCTGTTTTGAAATTGCCTACCCAGCGTTGCAATTCATTATTTTCAAGTGTCTGTTCATCAAAATGCACTTGTGAGGTGACATAGCCAGATTGCGTAAAATAGCGCTGAAAATCTTTGCCAAGCTTAGTGGATGGGAGCAATATCTCATCAGGTAAAAAACGAACCAATTCCGATTCGATACTGCGTTCTGAACTGGCTGGGATGACGGTGCCAAACAGTTGTGCGGTCATAAGCTCGCCAAACAGCAACCCCCAGCTCTGCTCAAGCGGGAAGAATGAAAAGAGGTAAGAGGCCGATTTTTCTTCAAGCAGCGCGGTGTCGGTTAACGTTCCTGGTGTCAGTACACGGGTTACGCCGCGACGAACCATGCGTCCTGGTTGAGCAACTTCAAGCTGATCACACAGCGCAACCTTAAAGCCGCCGCGCACCAGTTTGGTAAGATAATGATCGAGGGTATGCACGGGAACGCCGCAGAGTGGAATCGGGTTGCCGTTATTTTTGCCCCGTGTGGTGAGTGCTATGCCTAAAAAAGCGGCTACCTTTTTTGCGTCATCGAAAAAAAGCTCGTAAAAATCACCAACTTGAAAGAGCAACACGGCATCTGGGTAGTTGCCACGTATATCAAAATACTGCTGCATTAACGGTGTTGTCTGTTCCGGTCTTTGTATATCCATTGCTACCCAAAGTTAGGATTGATCTATTCGTGCCCAAATCACATTTTCCGTGTTTTATCCAGTTTTTGCAAGATCAAAGCAATGTAGTAAGCAGCTTGTGGATTTAACGGCGCGTATTTTCCGCTCATTTCACTGGGCTGTGTGCACGAAATTTTATCGAATTATAGTTTTCTTTCGGGTCATCCTCGCGGAGGCGGGGATCCATGCCACAACAACAAAAGACTACCTGAGAAAAAGTTTATTTTCCCAATCTTTATATAATGGGATAAGTCTTGTATGATAGATGATCCACGTAGCTTTCAGAGCAAAAACTGATTAGAATAAAGCCATACGTTGTCTAATATTTTTATCGTAAGGGTTTCCATGAAGAAAGTAATTATTGCAGCAGTCTTATTGTTTTCAAGTGCGAACATGATTGTTGCTATGGATCAAGCTAAGGTAAATCAAATTCATTATATGACAACAAAAATGAATTTATCTTTGTTGCAAGAGAAAGCGAATAAGGGCGATATGGCGAGTGCTCTTGCGCTCTATGACTTTTATGAAAATCTTAAAGATCGGAATTATGCAATAACGTATGAGCCATCTATCAAGGCATTGGCTGGACTAGCTTTAATTGATACCAATAACAAAGTCCATGGTGCGGTTCGAGAAGCTTTTAAGCAATGTGAGCCTTCAAAATAGCCACATTTGTTGCGATTTTATACGTTAAAAAAGCCGAGAACTGTTTTAGCTTCTCGGCTTTTGTTTTGTGATCTATAGCAAGTTTTACTAAGAGGTGAACGCTGGATTCCCGTTTCCACGGGAATGACCAGATAAGTTAGCGTGTCATTCTTGCCGACTTGCCGAAGTTTGCGAATTGATTGTCTCTTATTGTGCGTATGCTTCTTCAAGTCTACCAAATGACATCACCAGCGCATGTACAAGGCTCTGTGCTTGCATAACTGCGGTGCGAGCAGTCTCTGCTGATGGTATACCACCACGCGTGTTGTTTGTCACGATACTGTTCAGCTTATCACACAGCTGCATGCCTACCTGTGCAATGCCTGTTGCCAGATTATTAAAGCGTGGTAGTAGCTTTTTTTTGATCTCGCTATCGAATGGTGCCACAATCTG
>CAZHJT010000031.1:0-12853 GCA_964533545.1 uncultured Pseudomonadota bacterium
TCTTTGGTTTTTAGGTATTGATACATCGAAACCTGAAAATGATCCTGCGCGTTATGTGTATCCCTATGGTGACCTTAAGGTCGTTCATGAATGCGCTTTGATTATTGCCGAAGAGGATGCCATGGACAATAATCTTGAAGATATTGAACAGGCTGCTGGTGTTTTGCTTGATATGATCGAACAGGATGACGAATAAACTATACTATTATTTTCTTATCTCTTAAAAAAGGAGTTTTGGATGAAAAAGACGTCTCTCTGTTTATGGGTAACGGTTACCGTTATAGCTGCAGGTAGTGCATTTATAGCTCATTCATGGAATCAAGATAACAGAGGCTTTTTAGGTAGAATTACTGGCGGTGCTACCGATGTAGTTGCAGCTGCTGTTGATGTACCAGAAAAAGTAGTCACCGGTGAACCTATGAGCCTTGATCAAAACAGACGCGGAGCGTTAGGTACTGTTGTTGGTGGCGCAGGGGATGTAGCGGCGGCCGGTGTTGACGTTTCACAGAACGTCGTACAGGGTAACTATCGCAAAGATAGACGTTATAGAGAGAATCACGAAGAAAGAATCGATACTGAAATAGACGCCGAAAGCGCTGAATACGAGCAAGAGTTATTTCCCGGCGGCATGATTGAAGAAAGTGACGAAGAAGAGATTGAAGACGAAGAATAATCCGTCTTTTTATGTACAAAAAGAGAAGGGGGTTTCTGTTTTTAGAAAGCCCCTTCTCTTTTATACTCGTATGCCACAACAAGCAATGAAGCAACGCCAAAGTGAACATTTAGATACGCGCGTATCGGCAGACTCTTCCCGCTCTGGTTCATTGTGCCCTGGATAAACTGCTTTCTCTAGTTTTGCAGTATCTATGTTACGAATTGATTTCCTGGGCTCAAATGCTGAGCTTTGTCCTGCAGACGAACTCTGATTTGCGAGCGCTGCGAGTTCTGCGGCTGAGAAATGAAAATACTCCACTCTCTCATCCTTAGTTGGCTGTGGCGCTTCTATGTCGGGCGTACACACAACTTGTTCTTGAGAGAAATCAAAGTGCTTCGGCCGCTTCGGCAACAATATAGCAACCGATATTGATGTAGGCGTTGCTCCTCGTTGCATTTCCCCCTTGCTCACGCTGGGTGTTTCGTTTTGCTCAAACGACCCTTTTTGCGAAGGAGAAATAGAATTATTAAAGGATGGCTGCTCAGATTGTGATGGCTCTTCCGGTATCCCGCTTAATGAAAGCTTTAATGAAAGCTTTGTATCTCTGCCTGGCAAGGGGAGGCTATTGTGGCCACTATACATTTTGCTTGATTCGCCAGCGCCTACGTTGGTGGAGATCGCTATACAACAAAAAGCGAAAAAAAATCGTGTAATTGTTTTCATACAAATATGATCCATGTTATTCAACAATTTCATTGTCACGCACCAATTGGGCATTTTTCTTGCCAACATACAAAGCAGCTCCTATCCAAACAATCGATATCCCTAAACTCCATAGCGTACCATAAACCATAAGATCCGACATGTTATGCTTAAAGGCGTCAGTAATACGTGATCCGCCCATTTTTGCCATGCGACCACCAAACACGTCAGTAAAGCCTTTAGTTTTATATTTTACGTCTTTGCTTGTAGGGATATACATCATCTCTTTTACGGGGCTATTTACCGCATAACCAAGACCTTTTGCGATCATCATAGTGACAAAGGTTGCACATAATAACGAAGTAGCCGATGGATTGCCATACATAAAAAAGAGAAAGAGCAGAATAAAGGCTATCACCAAGCAGAACGGATAAAAAAGAAGACCAAAGCGCAATCCAAAACGTTTAATGAGATAACTGGTACCCAAAAGTGCCATCAAGAAAGAGAGCACATTGGTTGCAACACCATAGATTCCCAAAAATTGTGCAAAGCCTAATTCCTCAACAAACAATGGTGAAACGTCCGCTTGTGATTTCATCTGATATTCAATAACTTGTCCAATTACTTCGTATACCGTTGAAACAATAAAAATGCCTATCAGATAAGGGCGCGTGAATAATAAACGTACCCCAGCAAAAAAGCCCGACTCTCCTTCATGTTTCTTGTCTTCTTTGGCCGCGGTGCGATCACCGATCTGTTGATTCGCAGGAATCACGCGCATAAAGTGGCGTATCACAAGCATGACAAGTGCTGTCAACACTGATGCCATTGCTAGCAACTGCCACAAGCCTATTTTATGAGCAAAAAACATTAAGGACGATCCAACAATAGCACCCATTTGAGCGCAGGCAATAATAAGCGCATAACCACGCTTTGCTGATGCTGAATCGCAAACGCTGTTGGTGAATGACCAGAATAGCGCCACAACCAAGGAGCCAAAGCTTTCGATGGCAAAATAAGAAACCCACCCAACTAAAGCGAGTAGATATTTGCCTAGATAGAGATCGCCATGCAAAGAACGCAGGACGAGCGCTCCACTAATGCCGGCAAACAGCAACGAATAGAAAGAGCAGATGATATAAAAAAGCGTATGTTTCTTAAAAAGATCAACGAGCTTTGAATACACCATAACAAGAACAAAGACAACAACCACAGACAATAATTTTGCCGTTGGCTGGAATAAGCGCCCTTGGCCAATTTCCCAGCCAAGCGTTACGGGAAACGCTATTTTAAAAAATATCGTGTCTTTTAAAAGACGCAGAACCCAATAGGCACCGATAATGAGAAAAAGGGTGAAGGCGAGCAATCCAAACTTTTTGATCTCTTCTTTTTTGAGATCTGGATAAAAATAAGTGACGGTTGCAGCCAACATAGGTGGCCTCCTTTATGAATATGAGAAAAGTCTATATCTATCATCAGTTTGCTTGAAAAAATTGTTTTGTATACAGATTTTACGTATAGCAACAAGCTTTACGCAACGATTTACGGTAAATATCCTTGAATAGTATGAAATGCTTATGGTACAGTCTTTATCAAAAGAAAGGGTGTGTACTATGAAGAAAACAGTAGGATTTCTTGCCTTTGCATCAGTACAGATTGTTCTTGTCGTGCTGCATATTCATAAACGAAGCCTTTTTGTTCGCGAACTGTATCAAGAGCAACGGACCAATAGTACCACGCATGATTTAGAGCTTAAAAAACAAAAGCTAGCTGCCCAACTCTATGTGTGTAAAAACCCCGAAGCAATTAAAGAGTTTGCTACGCATAAACTATCAATGAACCCTATTGCTTTAACCCAGATAAAAACCGTTGAGTCGGTATGATGCATGCTCATACGTTTCGCACGGGCATTGTTTTTTTAGGCTGTATGCTTCTTTACGTGGCATTGATCGTAAATCTGTATTTCATTCAAATAGGTAAACATACGTTCTTCGCGCAACTTGGGCACAAACAGTATACCTCTGTGATGACCATCTATCCTCCCCGTGCTTTCATTTTCGATCGGAACGGAAAACCGCTTGCTATGAATCAAGAAACTGTTGCCGCTTTTATTACACCCAACAATCTGCATGAGCCTGCCAAGGTCAGAGAGTTTTTACAACATAATTTCCCTGCAGCCTTTGAACGATTACAAAAAAATAAATCAGCACATTTTATGTATGTGGCGCGCAATCTTGATGAAAGTACACAAAAGCTCATACAGTCAGCTGCTCTTGATGATATCAACTTATTGAAAGAGCCAAGCAGATTATACCCCATGAGTGCCGCCAGCACGTTGATCGGTTTTACTAATATAGATAACAAGGGAATAGCAGGTATAGAACTTATGTTTGATGCGCAACTTGCCGGTCAGCCGATGGTACAATCACTGCATAAAGATGCACGTTCGGGATTTTTTCACTTCATACAGACAACAGAGCAAGGGGTGCAGGGTTTGCCTGTTACCCTATCAATCGATGGCACGTTACAATTTTTGGTACATCAAGCGCTCAAAGATACCGTCACAACATTTGGTGCACTCGAAGGATCGGCAATCGTTATGAACCCAAAAAATGGGCACGTGCTTGCTATGGCATCATTTCCTTCGTTTGATCCTAGTACTCTACGTCATAGCGATCCTGAAAACACGAAAAATAGAGTCGTTACTCAAGTCTATGAGTTCGGTTCGGTCATAAAGACATTTGCAGCGTTGGCAGCGCTTGAAGAAGGGGTTGTAGATCCTGATGAGCTTGTCGATTGTGAAAATGTAGCGACAGCTTATGTTGATGGGCGTCGTATTAACACGGTTAAATCGAGTATAGCCGGCGTGATACCCTTTACGCAGGTTATTGAAAAATCTAACAACATAGGTATCGCAAAAATCGTTAAACGTCTTGGCCCAACGTTGTATACGCATTACCTACGGCTTGGTTTTGGTAAAAAAACAGGCATAGAATTTCCTGGCGAACGAGCCGGCTTTGTTAATCCACCACAAAACTGGTCTAAGCAATCGATCATTTCACTGTCATATGGATACGAGATTAATGCAACGGTGTTACAGCTTGCTCAGGCCTTTTCGGTCATAGCCAATGAAGGGTATCTTATACCTCCTACGTTACTACTGACCAATCAACAAAGCGCCCCTAAAAAAGAGCGTCGCTATTCTCAAAAAAGCGCCTTACTTATGCAGACTATTATGGAAAACACGGTGCTGCGCGGGACTGCTAAAAAAGCTCAGATTAAAGGGTATCGCGTTATGAGTAAAACAGGCACAGCCAACCTTCTGGTTAATGGCCTCTATGATGAAACAAAAAATTGTTATAGTTGTGGCGGCATTGTTGAGAAGGGTGAGTATCAGCGAGTCATTGTGGTATTTATTAAACAGGCGAATCGCAAAGGTTTATACGCTTCAACGGTGGCTGCTCCGCTTTTCGAGCAGGTTGCCGAACGTACCTTGATTCATGAAAAAATAAATTAAAGGAAATCAGATGAGCATAAAACCATTCACGGTAACCGTTCCTGCCGATATTCCTCACAAAATGAAGCAGGTATACACCAATAATTATCTTGCATTAACCAAAAATACGGGAAATCTTCTTTTGTTTACGTGCGATCATAAGGTTGAGCATTTGAATACTGATTTTTATGGTACCGATATTCATCCTGATGCAATGCACCCAGGGCATATTTTTGAAATTGCAGCACACGGTGCTGCTGGTGCTTTGGCAACGCATGGTGGTCTTATTGCTCGTTATGGTCTTCAGTATCCATCGGTTAATTATGTAGTAAAACTGAATGGCAAAACAAATCTTGGCACAACAACTGATAACCCTCACAGCGCACAGCTCTACTCAGTTGAAGATGTTATGAAGCTGCAGCAGTCGAGCGGATTGGCTATTCGTGGTATCGGCATTACGGTCTATTTAGGAAGCACTTACGAAACAGAAATGCTCGAAAAGGCGGCTCATGCCATTAATCAAGCGCACCAGCACGGATTAGTGGCAATTGTCTGGATATACCTGAAGGGGACTGCTATAGCAGACAATCTCATGGCAGAGCTTATAGCTGGTATTGCCGGTGTTGGTCTATCATTAGGTGCCGATTTTATCAAAGTAAAACCTCCGGTTCACGCTCAAGGATTACGTATAGCAACCATTGCGGCAGGAAATAGTAAAATAATCTGTGCTGGTGGCAATATGCGCCCCTTGCGTGATGTCTGCCAAACGCTGTATGAGCAGATACATGTTGGTGGCACCACCGGCGCTGCATTAGGAAGAACAATTTTTCAGTGTTCGCGACAAGAAGCCATTGCCAGAACCGTTGCTTTTGCAGCGATTATACATGATCAGGTCGATGTTGAAACCGCGCTGGAACTATATGCCAAAAAAATTGCTGCATAAAACTGCTTGAGTTTATGCTAAAGCTATCCTAGGCTAGGAGCATCACTCATGGGAGAAAGATGCGGTAATGAAAAACTACATACTACGTATTAGAGACTATTTAAAATCCCTGCATACAGCAGGGCTTCTTGGTATCTTCTTTGTCAGCCCTTTATTGGCAGACACTATGCATAGTCAGTATGACTATCCATTTGGTGGCGGATTCCAAATGTGTTGTCGCAATGACGACGTCAGCAACACGTTTATGTTCACCCGCCCTGTGGCAGGCAATAGATCAACCATAGAAGCTTTATGGCATAACGTAGAGTATGGCAAGCCACACAGCTGGGGATTCAGTTGCCAAGCAATCGGTATTTTCCAACAATCATTAGGTTTTGATCGCACGCGCCATTATTTTTTACCAAGTAAAAAGGATCATGTGCTCGTTACTGGAGATGCCGACACAAAAGATCTGCAAACGCGTCAAATCCGCGCAGAATGGCTGAACCTACCATCTACTTTCCAAGGTAGCTTTACGCTCAACCCAAAACAGCGCCAAGCGGGTATGATCTTCCAGTTCAACCAAGATCTTAGCAAGTTAGGCGACACGCCTTTTTTTGATGGTGCGTGGATAAATTTCTCGCTACCGATCGTTTCGGTGCGGAACAATATGCATATCGCACAAGACATCTTGTCAACCAGTTCATCGGTTAATCAGTTTGGACAACAAAACCCTACTACCATTATAGAGGCCTTCCAACAACAAGGATGGGGTTATGGCAAAATCTGCTCTGGGGCTATGACGCAAACTAAGCTTGCGGACATTACCATTCATATTGGCAAAACGTTCCTGGCGCGCGATAATTTTGTGGTCGCTTCATACACGGCGTTTGTGATACCGACCGGCAATATTCAAGACGCTCGCTTTTTATTTGAACCGGTGTCTGGTAATAATGGCCACTTTGGTTATGGAGCTGGCGTCGATTTTCAGGTGCCGCTCAGCTGCCCTGACGCATGTACGCAGGTCTGTTTTTTCCTCGATTTTGAAAGTATATTTTTTGCCCGCAACAAACAATGGCGTACGTTCGATTTAAAATGCAAACCATACAGTCGCTACTTACAGTTTGTGCGCCGTGATGACCCGAATCCATCTAATGGTCTGCCACCACAGCTTATTCCTGGGGTCAACATTCTAACGCAACATGTCCAAGTGCATCCGTATAACCTGGCCGATTTTTCAACCGGTCTGCGTTTGAAAGTATACAGTTTAGAAATAGAGATTGGCTACAGCATCTGGGGTCATGGGGACGAAAAGATAATAGTCTTTGAAGGCAACTGTCTTGATAAATGTTCTCTTGATAGAGCATGCCCTGGCGGCATATTTGGTATTGCCGGTAACCAAAACACACCACATCAGTTGGCGGCTGTCGGTCCATGCGGCAATATTTTACCAGCAACGGCAAGTAACAGTACTATTAAATGCCAAGCTTCCAATGACGTGGTTTGCCAACAGACCGTAGAGATTCTTATCGGTGATTGTGCCGGTCCACAGGTTGATGCCAACGGCGATACGCAGCGTGTGTTCGTTCCCATCACACGCCTTGATCTGGACCTACAATCGGGCTCTGCTCAAACGGCCTTTAACCATAAGTTCCAAATGGCTATTGGCTTGACATATGAAGGAGATGCTGTTGATATATTCTTTGGTGCCGGCGGCTATTATGACAAGCCAGTAAAAAGTGGTGCTTTAAATACGCTCGGTGCCTGGGCAAAAATCGGTGCGTCATTTTAAGAGATAAAAACTATGAATACTATGCATAAAACAAAAATAGATATTTCTGAAAACAAGAGAATAGAAGTTATTAAGCTTTTGAATGTTACGTTGGCTTCAACGACTGATCTCTACGCGCAGCTTAAGCATGCACACTGGAATGTTAAGGGACCTGAATTTATAGCGCTGCACAAGCTGTTTGACGAGCTTGCGGCACTTATGGAAGAACAGGTTGATATTGTTGCAGAGCGCATCACCAGCCTTGGTGGCACTGCATTGGGCACTATGCAATCTGCCGTGCACAACACAGTACTTAACGCCTACCCATTAGATCTTTTTTCAGCACGCGATCACCTTGAAAAATTGACCGACAATTTTGCCATATTATGCGCTTTGTCGCGTCGCAACATCAAAGATGCTGAAAACTTAGATGACCTTGCAACCGGTGATATGTACATTGCGCTTACGCGCATGTGTGACAAATCGTTATGGTTCTTAGAGGCTCATCTACAAAAATAGAGCACTTCTAAGTAAAAAAGTAAGCCCCTCCTGGTGAGGAGGCTTGCTTTTTTACTTTAACTGTTGTGCAGTCCAGGACCATGCCCACAGGACGTGGTTTATCACTTTAGAAGTAAGAGGTTTTTTTGATACATTTGCTTTACAAGGTACATACGTCTATTATGACTTTGTCGCCAAAATAACGAGCAGCAGTCGAAACGCCGCTCAACGTTCCTCCTACCACAATTTTGCCATTGTTTTGTATGGCCACTCCGTCTGCTTCAGAAGAAAAGGCGGTGTTCGTAGTTATTGTTATACCGCCTGTGCCAAACGTTGTATCTAAAGTTCCATTCATGGTGTAGCGTGCGAGCAACCATTTAGAATAAGATTGTTGAGATGCGCCAGCCACAACAATTTTACCACCTTGTTGAATCGCCACGGAAGTAGCATAAGATTGGGTGCCAACAACTGTCGTTACAATGCCATTTGTGCCAAAAGTACCATCAAGAGTTCCATCGAGATTGTAACGAGCGATGGTAAGATGAAAAGAGACGCCGGGCCCAGAATTGCCCACAAGTACAATCTTTCCCGTTGCCGGTTGCATAGCTATTCCGCGGCCAACGGAAGTCACCCCCATGTTGGTGACAACTATACCACCGGCACCAAATGTTGAGTCGAGCGCTCCGCTTGTATTATAACGAATTAGAGTAAAATTCGATTGACCACCACTGCTTGAAGAACCACCTACAACTACTTTGCCGTCTGGTTGTAATGTTACTCCGTGAGCAAAAGCACTAGAAAATGATGTAGTCACAAAACCTGCTGTGCCAAAGGTTGTATCTAAAGTTCCGCTAGCTGTAAAACGAGCGACTACAAATTTAGTTACATCTGCCGATCCTCCCGCAACAATTATTTTACCATCTGTTTGTAGTGCCATTGAGGAAGCCTGTATTCCGCCTGTTAGCGTAGCAGTTACTGTGCCGCCAGTACCAAATGATGCATCTAATGTTCCATTCGTATTGTAGCGAGCTACTGAAAATTCGCCTGTGCCAACAGCAATTATTTTACCATCTGGTTGGATAGTGATCGCGGCGATTGAACTTAGAGAACCTGTGTTTGTTATTACTATACCTCCGGCGCCGAAAGTCGCATCTAATGCGCCAGCAGTTGTGTAACGGACGAGCTGAAATCCCCCGTTAGAACCACCGAGAATCACCTTTCCGTCAGATTGGGATGCTATAGCCCATCCTTGTCCACTGGTTGAGGAGGTGCCTGGAGGGGTGCCGCTGGGGTTAAAGGTTGCGTCGAGCACGCCTGCCGAGCCTTTAATATTCAGATTTAAAAAACATACAATAGTCAATGTTATATAAGTGAACTTTGTATTCATTGAAGATCCTTACTCATATTTATAAAGATTACATGGTCTCGCTTTTTCAAGCTCTTTGTCAGATTAAGTCAAGATTGGTATATTTTATCAATATCATCGGGCAACCTGAAAATCGCTTGATGAGAACATTACCAAAAGACAGGTTTATAATGAAACTGTTTTGTATAAAATAAAATATTACGTTATGGACAGTGCTTTGCACAAAAAATCGTATCAAAAGCGCATGGTTATCTCATTGCGTCACCATAAAAACAAGAGTCGCTAAAAAAGCATGGAACATTACAAGCCTTTATATGGCAAGCTCGCAAGCCTCTATTACGATATCCAAGAGGAGTACGCTCCTTGCGATGAGGTTGCTTTTTACGCACATTTTATACAGCCGGGCCAACAGGTTTTAGAAGCGATGTCCGGTTCAGGGCGTCTACAGCTACCGCTACTGCAAGCAGGCTACCAGGTGACCGGTGTGGATAATTCACCCCACATGCTTGAACGCTGCCGACAGCGCGCAGCACAGCTCAAGCTTAGTCCCATTATGAATGAACAATCGTTAGAGCAGCTTGATCTTGGGGCCAAATATCATCTGTGCATCATTGCCATGGGCTCATTTCAGCTGATTGCCGATCGGACGAGCGCGCTTCACGCATTACAAAACATACGCGCGCATCTGCACAGCGGCGGGACATTATTGCTGGATATCTTCACCCCTCACGATACCGGCGATGCCGCACCAGCAGTCACGGTGGCACGCATGAACGACCATGAATATATTAGATGTACAACACGCTACTTTTTTTACGCAGCCGAACATCGTGTTGATGCGTTGTGTTCTTACGAACATATCATCGATGGGCAGGTGCATGAGCAAGAAGACGAGTTGATGCAATTCAGGTGGTATGATGGCCAGGAGCTCGTGCAGCTGCTTGACCAAGCAGGGTTCGATGTTGTGTGTGTGCATGAACAATCGTTCCGCTCTGCAGGGCTGTCACAGATTGTGCAAGCGCACGCGCGAGCAATGCATCACTAAAGACAGAGCTCTTCTTTAATCAGCCAATCGTGCAAGCCCAAAGCGCTTAGTATATTTAAAGCAATGCATGAAGAGTAAAATCGACACAGTTGTGTACAGAACGGCCATAAGCGACCCTTGTATGATATAAGAAACAGGGTTTTGTCCATTCATAAGATAAGCGCGCATGCCCTGAAAAATATAACTCATTGGTATGACGGCGCTGATTGCTTGTCCCCATGCAGGCAGCACTTCTACGGGGTAATAAGCGCCGCTAAATGGCAGCAAAAACCAGATTGCGACATATCCCAATTCTACACTTCGCTTGCCGAGCAATACGATGATTTGCAGCGCCACAAAGCTTACCCAAACACCACATATAAAAAGAGGTAATGCGAACATGCAAAAAACTGATAACAACTGCCACCATGATATGGTGTATAACAATGCACATATAAAGATGCATGAGAGCGAAATCATGCCTATTGTAATGCCGGTGAAGATGATGACGCCAACTATCCAGTCGATCAGGCGTAATGGCAAAGAAAAAAGGTTGATTATGTTATGTGACCAGAGCTCTTCGTTAAAACAGGTAATGAGTGCATTGCTTGCTCTTCCAACGCATTGCCACAGCAATACGCACAAGATTGCTACCATTTCATAATTGTGAAATTGAGGGTTTTGTGTCTGTTGTATCCATGAACCCACAAAGCCCCAGATCAAGATATCAAGAAAAGGCCAATAGAATGCCCCTAATAAGAAATTGGGGTCTCTCCGCCACATGCGTATATGGCGTAATGCAATGGCCCAGCTTGAAGATAGGTTGATCATATGGTTTCCTTTTGGCGAGCAACGGTTAAAAAGTAATCTTCTAGCGTTGGTTTATCAATGGATATTGCACTATACACAACAGCACGCTTGCTCAATTGCATCAGAAAAGAAGCGATATCTTGCTCATCAATCTCAAAGACAACCTGGTTCTCTTGCGTCGTGAATAGACTCTTGGTTGCTTGCATGTAATCTGTTAATCGATTGAGATTGTCGGTAATCGTTAAATGCACGCGTACTTTGGAGAGCGAGAGAGCCAGCGCTTGAGGGGTATCATTTGCAATAATAGAGCCTTGCTTGAGTATAATCACACGATCACATAAGGTCGTCACTTCATCCATATTGTGAGACGTAATGAGCATTGCGATGTCCCGTTGTTGTCGTTGCTCTAGAATGAAGTTGCGTACTTCTTGCGCAACATCAGGGTCGAGTGACGCTGTTGGCTCGTCAAGTAACACCAGATTAGGGTTGGCGATAAATGCCTTTGCCAGCATGACGCGAGTAGCTTGGCCAGCAGACAAGGTGCCTGTTTGGCGATATCGTAAAGAATGGATACCAAAGACGTTGAGAAGCTGTTCAATTTTTTGAGTTCTTTGTGATCCTGGTATCCCATAGATGCGCCCAACAATGTCCAGATTTTCGGCAACGGTCAGGCGTGGCGGTAGCTTCTCATAGCCACTTGCATAGCCGATTTTTTTCAATGCAGCAGTAGGGTTTTCTTGAAAATTAAGCCCATCGTAATAAATGGTGCCGCTGGTTGGTGTTAACGTACCCAAAAGCATTTGAATGGTCGTTGTTTTACCTGCACCATTGGGGCCAAGAAGGCCAAGAATTTCACCCTTTTTAAGAGAAAAAGAAATGTTGTCCACCGCGGTGTGGGTTTTTTCTTGCGTGAATGGCCACATCCCTGACGTGAACTTTTTTGTCAGATTATGTACGGTAAGCATCAATTGTCCTGTTTTGGTAAAGATTGAATATGCCTAACCCCTTGCACAACACGCACCGGTGGGAACATAGAAAAGATGTTTCCCGATCGTGTAATCTCAGAACAATACGGTTGTAGAAACGCTTCGTACTCAGCCGTGTGCTGAAAATCGACGAGTAGAAACTGCCCACCAGGTTTCAGTACACGTACAATTTCTGCAAGCGCTTTTTCTCGCTCCTCTTGATCGGCAATGTTGTGAATTGCCAAGTTCGACACAATTCGATCAAAGCGATTGTCTTCAAAGGGCAGCTTTCGCATATCTGCCGTCACGACCGTTGCGCGGTTTGCCACGCCAGCGCGCTGCAGATTATGTTCGGTCTGTTGTTGCGTGTTGGCAGACTGATCGTCACTGTTCCAAATATCGACACCAATGGCATGGCCTGTGGTGAGCTTTTCTGCCACAGTAATCAGAAATATGCCGCGGCCGCAGCCAATATCGAGAATATGTTCATCACCATGCAGGTGCATACGCTCGACAAGGTTGCGGATCGTTTTTTGCTTGCCATACAAACTTGATGCTACCATTAACAACGCAGTAATAAGATAGCTTGCCGCTGTAGCGATTAAAGACCAAAACAAAAAAGTTGCCAGCGCACGGTTGTGTGT
>CAZHJT010000032.1:0-3180 GCA_964533545.1 uncultured Pseudomonadota bacterium
CCATTGATATGGTAAGTCATAAGATTTTCGGCCATTTTCTTATCTCTTTTAAGAACAGCCTGAGCTATTTTGTGATGTTCATGATTATTGATCGATAGTTCATGTTTACTAATGTGGTATGACATACGACAATAACGGTCAAATTTCATATATAGATTACGACGGATTTCAAGCAAGGTTGGTGAATTGCACCCTGCAATCAGAGCCATATGAAAATTATAGTTACATTCAGCCCATTCAGCATACGAATCGAAGCCCTTTTTGTTCTCTACTAAAGACAGCTTGTGAAGCTCTGCAACTATCGAGGCTTCCCAATCGGCATCGCCGCGATCGATTGCTAGTAATAGAGCCATATTCTCAATCTGAGTGAAGGTACTGTAGGTGTCTCGTATGTCAGATTCGGAAATGGTCGACACTCTAAAACCTTTATTGTCCTCAATCTCTACAAGGCCAAAAGAAGCAAGCCGTGATAAAGCTTCTCTGACGGGGCTTTGTCCTATACCAAAACGCTCCTTAATAGGCATAACCTTGAGCTTTTGGCCAGGTTTGAGAATTCCCTCGATGATCTCGCTTTGAAGTTGTTCATAACATTGCTGGGACAAGGTGCTATCGCAAGAGAATACTATTTTTTTTTCCATAAGCTCTCCAAAATAAGTTAAACATACCCCAATTTTATCGGCAATATTTGATTTTGTCGACAAAAACTTATAAAAATAGGGCTTGGGTATCTATTTTTAGAGGGTTTTTCGGTTGAATAAGGCGTTCTGGGGCTTGCTAACTTAAAATCGGAATGAAATAGGTTTAAGCTTGAGAGCCAGAATCATCAACAAGCCTAATTTCTATTCTTTCAATAGATTTGCCTGGATGCTCTCTTTTTAATGTAACAAATCCTACTTCCGCTGTGGTATTAACATGCGTTCCTCCGCAAGGAACTTGCGCAAAGCCTTCTATTTTCCAGTATCGCCTTTGCGTAGCTAAGTCTGAAAAGCCTTTTTCTATGGGCAGATCAGCTTTGATAATTGCATCATACTCTGCCAGTATTGCTGGCAAGTGGGGCTTGATAGTTTCTTCTGCTATAAAATCTATTCTCGACTTTGTTTCTGAAATATGTGCCCCGATTTTTTCATAATGAAACTTACGTGTAACAATCTCAAGAATAAGCTCTGCTGCAAAATGAAGACGCATTAACTTATGGCGACGTGACCAATCTATAACCATATGCACCGTATCACCGACAGATAAACCATGATTGTCCGGCAGCGTGTAGTAAATTAAGTTGCCTTCTCTTTTAGAATCCAAAACAGGAATGGAGTTTACGGTAGCTTTATCACTTTCTTGGCCACCCGCAAACGAGTAGGCTATTGTTTCTTCAAACAATATCTGATTGCGATGTACTTCAGATACTTTTGTTGTTAATTCACATTGATAGGGGTTGTCCCAGAATATTTTTTTCATGTTAAATCCAATCAATCCTAATGTTTTTAGCATTTGTTTGCCCAGCATACGCTGGGCTTTTTGTAACAGTTGTCTTTCCGCCATTTTGTTGTAAACATGTCGAATATGAATCAAATCAGAGGGCATCATAAGGATCTCTGTGATTGATTCGTGTTTACTCTTATTGGTTACTGCGCATCATCTTTTCCAGTTCCTTATTAACTACACCCATTACTGTGGTTGCCATTACAACACGTGTAGCGCGTGGCGTGAAACCGGCATATAAAGTGCGCATGTCTTCTTTAGCGTAAACATCCCGTGCATTTTTATATGATTCTTTTGCAAGATCTGCCTGCAATTTTGTTTTGATCGTATCAGCAGGGTGAGTTACACCAGCAGCAACAAGTCCCGCACAAGCGCCACCAGCAAGAGCGTCCAGCGGTTCTGGCAATCCTGCATCGGCAAATTTGCTACCTAAAGCGGGAGCACCAGCTAGATAGCCCCCTGTAAATACTCCGTCGCGAACCGCTGCAAATCTCATACCTCGCGCAAAAACACGGACACCGTAATTTTTCTTTACAGCACACATAGTCTGCCCTAGCGTCGCTTTATTTTTTTGTTGTTGAACCATTAATAATTCACTAGGCCCACTTACACCTGCTGAGATAGCGCCTGCACCGGTTGCTGCCAACAATTTTTCACTGTCCGACAAGCTCTGAGAGTTTTCATCATAAAAACAATGCTTCAATAATTCAAAGGCACCCATTTGCACGGCGGTTATTGGCATCATACTTCCTGCATTTACGCCCAAGCCACGATACAGATGAGTTGGTCGAAATGAAAGTTGCTTACCCTGTTGTAAATCATTTTTTATCGTAACCAATGGCTGATTACATAAAACTTCAAATCCACCCGTTGCTCCTCCACGCACAAGCGCCTGTGCAAACTGCTTGCCGGCATCATCTTCCATGCCGCGCATGCCTGGTGAGAACAACAAAACCGCAGCACACAACATTTTTATCACATGACAATAATTCATAATAAGACCTTAAAGTAAATACTATAATAACTACACGTACTTACGTACGAAAAAAACGATACTTCATTAAACAAATAAAAAAGATGTATATATGGCCCCTACAGGCCAATATTAGTCAGTATCAAGAAGAAAATAAGATGACAATAATTCATAGCAAGTTCATTAATGCGTAAAAAGCTACCATACATTATGGTAAAGAAAATCAAAAAATTAGAGGGCTAGAAAGAATGTGAGAAGGCCTTTACAGGCTAATAATCGCGTGAGCAAGAGAAAAAATAGACGCAAAAGTAGAGACCTGATTTATACAGAACATAGTGGTATGTAATGATACATGAGCAAAAGCACTCATAAAGGCTCCAAACAAGAGAAAAAACGCTGAACTATACAGCAATACACCTATATAATATGCCATAGAAAACAATAACAGCAAATAGAATATTTCTACATAAAAACGGATATATGCTCATTCTTGAGCTAGGGGGATATCAATTTTCGAATTTTTTGAATGTCGAGAGTTGGTTGTATCTCTGCAAAATAGCATAGTTGCCACGCTTGCGTGTTTCTAGCCTGCTGGTTGTCAGGTCTGTCCCATGGCGGATACACACGTATCGCTCGTTTTCCGTCGACACCGTTGCGGGACATAACGCCCTTTTGCAGCAATACATCTTTGGGGAATATGAATTGACCAAGCTTTGCACCTTGGCGTA
>CAZHJT010000032.1:3190-4246 GCA_964533545.1 uncultured Pseudomonadota bacterium
GACTATAAAAATATCCATAGGATCTGTAATGTCATAGGGCATGATAGGGCCAGAGCCAATCCGTTTCCACAGCGTAACGAATTGCCCTATTTTGGTTGGGGTAATTTTGGCAACACGAAATGTAATTATCTGGTCGTTAAGCTTAAAGGTGCATGCGCTATATTCTTTGCTTTCGATCTCCGGTTCAAAGGCGTGCAGCATCAATTCGCTTGGCTCATAAGCGATTTGGTTTGCCAGCAGAAGATCTGGGTGAGCATTGTTAAGCTTCAAGCGTTGTCCCATAATTCCACAAAGCAGTCAGTTGCAGCTAATAAAAGAGTGCAATTCAGAGGCGCATGAGTAATAGTACCTTCTTTTATGTCATATGACTCAATGAGAGCCTGCCCGCACCCATGTAATAGCTTTGGTACGATATAGCCTACTTGTTTCAATCCTTTGGGTAAATTGACTAGCAAGGTAAGGTGAGCTGCGTGAGCAAGAATGAAGGTCATGGCGCAAAATGTTTTGCTATATTTAAAAGAAGTTGTTTTTCCAGACCTGTAATGAAGATACTCAGGTAATTTGTTTGCAAGCCCATGAGCAGCTCCAACGATAACTGAAGCCGCCAAGAATTCAAACCCGGAAGGATTCCAAGCGCTAACTTGAGATTCTTTTGTTAACCCTAGAGATAAAAGTACTATTAATAAGCATTTATGAGATTTAATATGAATCACTGAGAACCTTTTACCAGAATCTTTTTGCAGCAAATGCACTTCCTGAACCAGACTTCAAATACTTTTCAAAAGCTGTTGCTTTAAGTTTGTCTTTAAACCCAAGAAAGGTAACTAATTCCCAAGGTCTATATGGCATTGTATAAACCGAACCACCTGAATTGTGAGTCTCAAGTCTCTGTTTTAAATTCACCGTATTGCCGATGTAGATTTGATTTGGATGAGATAATGAGCGAATTAGATAAACATAATGCATAGATAGCTCGTTAGAGCGAAGAAAATGTATTGTACCCACCTACGCTAAAGCTTCGGTGCGCAACCTTCGCATTTTCTTTCAATATTTGTT
>CAZHJT010000032.1:4346-12759 GCA_964533545.1 uncultured Pseudomonadota bacterium
TAATTTCTTGGTTCCATTTTACTGGCCGTGCCAACCGAAGCTCGTTAGAGCGAAGAAAATGATTGAGCTCCCACCTACGCCCATCCTATTTCGCTATCGCTTCATACAGGATTGGAGCTTCGGTGCGCAACCTTCGCATTTTCTGTCAATATTTATTTAATTTCTTGGTTCCATTTTACTGGCCGTGCCAACCGAAGCTCGTTAGAGCGAAGGTTGGCGTCCCCAAGGGGATTTGAACCCCTGTTTTCGCCGTGAAAGGGCGACGTCCTAGACCGGGCTAGACGATGGGGACGAGTATTTCATTATGGTGAGCCGCGCTGGATTCGAACCAGCGACCCACAGCTTAAAAGGCTGTTGCTCTACCGACTGAGCTAGCGGCTCGTGAGTTGCAAGGTGATTTTGTGCAATCAAAATAACTGTGCAAAAAACGACTTCAAAAAGGTATATGTCTTACGCTCTTTTGTCAAGCAATACGCTTACAATTGTATATTTTATTATATTTTACGCCAAAATAAGCCGACTTACCGAGCAAAAAATAAGTGTTCCTAGTAAATCCATAGCCGTTGCCAAAAATGGTCCCGCTGAAAATGCCGGGTCTAAATTAAGGCGTTTTAATAAAAATGGTGTACAGCTACCTAAGCTTACTGAAACCAATACAATACTTGCAAGAGAAATGCTGACGACAATGCTATGTACCAATGAGCCAGTCGCATGATATACGCGTCCAAATGATGTTAAGCCAAGCACGCTTGCCAGTATGACCGCCATAAGCATTTCTCGTCGTAGAAAGCGGAACATATTCTCAGAGTGGATGTCTCCCGATGCCATGCCCTGAATAACCATAGCAGATGTTTGGCTGCTTGTGTTACCACCAGCACTAATAAGCATAGGAATAAAGGACATTAATAAAATTCCCAACGTCGCTTCATTTGAATGCAGTATAGAATTAGAGACCGACTCGAGGAGCAATAATACTACCAAGATGTAACTACGCTCCCAGACGAGCTGCCAAAAAGAGGTTTCAAAATAGGAATGCTTAAGAGGTGTTAATGCTGCCATACGTTGCACGTCTTCAGTTGCCTCTTCGACCAAAACATCGACCAAGGTTTCGCTGGAGATGACTCCCAAAAAATAGTTGTCTATGCCGACAACGGGTATCATGGTAAGCCCATAATGGACCATCTGGCGTGCAATCGCTTCTTGGTCTTCGTATGCCTGAGCAACCAGTTCATTTTCATGCATAAAGGATGATATACGTTCATGCGCCTGATGTAGGACCAAATCTTCAAGTAAAATGTGGCCTACGAGCTTATGGAGGCGATCAGTAACATAAATAGATTGATGAATCTCTCGGCGTGGGCGTAGGCGCTGTAAAATAGTGATGCTTTTTTCAACCGTGAAATCGGCCATAAGGGTAAGGACTCCGATATCCATAATGCCGCCAGCCGAGTCTGGATGGAATTTCAAGAGCGAGATAACCTCTTCGCGCGCCTTTTTGTGGAGCAAGTCTAAGTATCTTTTAAGCTCTTCGTCAGAGAAAAGATCAAATAAGTCGGTTAGCTCGTCGGCGGTCAGAATGTTAAGTGCCTCAACGCTTGCCGCTTCAGTCATGAAGGAAAGCGTGTAGACTTTCATGATGTCTGAAAGCTCTTGAAATACAGCAAGCCTGATCTCTTTAGGGAGCATAACGAACATCTGACGAAACTGCTCACGATCACAGTCAATAAAAAATTGTGCTATGTCGGCCGGGTGAACTTTTAAAAATTCTTCCCATAAAGAAATACCCAGTGTCGAGTCTTGAGCCAAGACTGTTGCAATGTTCTCTTGCACTTCCTGTAAAATAGAGTTACTTTCCACGACACATCCTCCCTGCGCAAAAAGGGGTAAAATCCTGACAAAAACGGCGTCTGTGTCAGGAGCTTTTATTCAATATTATCTCATGGGAACCTTAGATACCTTTAAGGGTAGTTGCTTTGTTTTTAATTGTCTATTTCCAATGCCAATTTGAGTTTAAGTTTTTTAAAAAACAGTTCCCGCTATCTTTTCGAGCTCTGCGCGGTCATAAGCGCCTTCTCGTACCAGATTAATCGTATCGGTGGTACAGTCTAAGATGGTAGAAGGTGTCGTAGAGGCGCGCTCGTCGATGACTATCAGGCCTACCTGGCCTATAATTGCCGGGTCAACCTGATCGATCGTTTCTGGTACAGTGCAGCCTGCTTTATTGGCGCTCGTAGAAAAAAGGCCGCCAACCCTATTCAGCAAGGCCAAGAGCTCTTTGTGTGCCGGTATTCTGATGGCTATAGAGGTGCCCCCGTGGGTTAGGTGGGAACCGAGACCCTGTTTTGCGGGCAAAATCAAGGTCAGTGGGCCGGGCCAACACTGTTCAATTAATCGTTGAATGGCGGGATTAGCAGGGATATCGCAATAGTCGCCGAGCTGTCGTTTGTCTGCCAAAATAATCAGGTAGGGTTTTCTCTCGCGCCCCTTGATCCGATTGAGCGCCTCGAACCCTGACTTAGTCAACGGAGCGGACAGCCCCAAAACCGTATCTGATGAAATAAGAACAGTCAGGTCTGAGCCTAAAGCCCGCTCTAGCAGGTTAATGCTGTCAGAATCTTGCCATGAAAGCTTATTGTGAGCCATGTTTTTAATTCTCATTAATGAATAATTGCGGCCAATGGAAGGGTTCAAGCATACAACAGTCTTTGAGTTTTTGAAAATAATGGCAATGTTATTGCATTACAATTGCATGATTGACATTTTTAAAAAATGAAATATGCTGATTGTATTGCTTAAAAAGTCTCAGTTACCCTTAAAAATCTACTCTATTTGATTATGCGCTGATGTGGTAAGAGTTGCATTGAGTGATGATTTAAGGACTTAAAATACGTATTTTTGGAGAGCTCTTATGATCAATAAACAGGCTGCCACAGGAAGTAGCATAGTCGTTGGTAAGCAACGCAATTATGGCGAATTAGTAGAATTTCTCGATGCCAACTGGTCAGTAAGCCATACCGCAGAAGAAACGGCAAGCCGTATGAAGCGTCTTGACCAGGCGTTCGATAATGTTTCACAAAAACGAGATTCTATTCTTGTTGGTGGCGTCAATGGTAAGAGTTTGACGGTACATTTTGCCTCTCGCGTATTGCGTGAAGAAGGTCTTCAGGTTGGTGCTTTTTATTCGCCGCACATCTTGACCTATAACGAACGTTTTTGCGTAGACAATGAAATCATTAGCAATAAGGTATTTACTGAAGTTGGCAATGAAGTGCTTGCTGCCGCAGAGACACTCGGTATTGTACCGACCTCATATGAATTACTTTCAATGATGGCTTTTGTCTATTTTAATGCTAATAATGCTGACATCATGATTATTGAAGCAGATCAGGATGGCTTTGCAAACGCCTTTGCTATCTGTACACCGAAAATACATGCCATCACCCGTGTTAATGGTGAAGATGTTGAATTCAATGAAGAGGTAGCGCGTCCGGCAATTAACGGTTTGCTTGCCCATGTGAAACCAGGGACCCACGTTGTCTCTGCTGACCAAAGCAAATTAAATCTTCAAGTTATGCTTGAGCTCGTTGAAGCTCGTGGCGGCGTGTGGGATATGCCGATTCGTAAGCTTATTCCGTTGGAATATCCATTTGAACAACTTCATGGGCGTTGCGCAGCGTTGGCAGAACGCATTTCCTCAATTTACATCAATAGCTTTGTAAATAAAGGTGTTGTGGTTGTCAGCAAAACATTGCTTACCAAATTAAAAGGTCAACGTGGTCGTCCTACTCTTGAAGCAAAGCGTCAATCTGAGCTTCATCCAAAGCGCACCGTTGAGCAATTCTGGAAAGAGGTAAGTAGCTCGCTGCCGGGCAGATTCCAAATACTTGATAAAGAGAAACCATCAATATTGCTTGATAATGCTAACAATATTGATGCATTTAAAAACTTATTGCTTGGTATTAGGTTGTTGCATTATCGTCGCCCTCTCAAAGGACTTACGCTTGTGCTTGGCTGCAATAATACCACTATGAATCAAAATGAACTGCTCAAGTTATTGCGTTACTTCTTTAAAAAGACTTCTGGCAGCGTTATTGTATGTCCCGTTGAAAAAATAGCAGGGCAAGCTGGCGATGCTTCATGGGATGCAGAACAAGTAACCAATGACATCAAAGGCATGAAGATTAAAGCTCGTTCAGCAAAAAACTTTAAAGAAGCATTTGAAGTTGCACAAAAATCGGTTGACGAACGTCACGGATTGGTGGTGATTGCTGGATCTTCTTCAATAGTGACCGAATATTGGCGCCATAAAGGCATCAAAAAACTATGATCCTCTCCCTTATTGTAGGGAGTTGCTCTGGATTACTGTATGGACTCTACTTTTTTAGACAAAAAAGTAGAGTCTTTCTCTATCAAAAACAAATCCCCCTACGACATACTGTTTTTTATACATTCATGCGGTTTGCCTTTATAGTGACAGTTTTTCGTGCACTGTTGCTCTTCACTTGTATAAATCCTATACTGACTTTGATATCTTTTTTGGGATCATTTTGGATCAGTATCTTTATGAGTAAGGCCTGACCTCTATGGAAGGTTTAGATCTTTTAAACGTACCTCATTGGCAACCATTCAAGCAGTTTGGTTATACGCATCCTTTTTTTAGCATCAACTCGGTCACGGTAACCAATACATGGGTTGTACTTCTTGTTTTAATCACGTTGGTTCTGCTTATGCGCTTTTTTTTGCCACGCAAAAAATCGGTCATGCGGTTTTTGACGTTGAGCTACATTAACGCATTTATTAATCTTATAGAGCAAGCATTAGGTGCTTTTTATTATCAACATTTCTGTTTTATGACGGCACTGTTCACCTTTATAGCCGTATGCAATATGATCTCATTGTTGCCAGGCATTGAAGAGCCGACGCAAGATATTAATACAACGCTCTCATTGGGTATTATCGCATTTGTGTATACACAGATAGTCGTGATACGTCGACATGGATTCATTGCATATGCACGTGAATATTTTCAGCCGTTTTTTGTTATGCTCCCGCTCAATATCGTTGGGCATCTTGCATCTATTCTTTCAATATCCTTTCGGCTTTTTGGTAATATTTTTGGTGGCGCAACCATTACGCATCTTGTTTTGGCTGGGATACGAGGATATTCTGGTCCAAGCATAATGGGTATCGTTGCTCTGCTGTGTGGCAGCGTTATGATGATACCCATCAGCATAATATTTGGGGTGTTTGAAGGTCTTATTCAAGCATTTGTATTTTTCATGCTGTCGCTTACACATCTTGGCATGTCGATGCAAGAGGCAAGCGGGCCTACGGAGAGAACTAATGGAACAGATGGCTGATTTACTGCATTACGGCACTATAGCGCTTGCAGTTGGAATCAACTCAGCAGGTGTTGGTATTGGTGAAGGCATATCGGGCAATGCTGCCCTACAAGCAATGAGTATACAACCCAGTGCGCGATCAGATATTGCAAAAACAGCTATTCTGGGCATGGCGCTCGGAGAGACTGCAGCCTTTATCGGCGTATCGGTTGCTGCAATGCTTTTGTTTAGCACGCTGGAGACTACCGTCTATATTGGCATAGCCGAGATAGGCATTGCGCTTGCTGTATGCATACCCGGGTTTTTTATTGGTGTTATTTCATCATTGCCCGCACAGCAGGCGTGTCTTTCAATTGCCCGCCAACCCTTTTTTAGTAAAAAAATCCTCTACTTCATGATCATCAACCAATCAATATTGCAGACCCCTATTATTTTTGGGTTTATTATAGCAATGTTCATCAAAGGGCAGATGGCATGTATAGCGACCTACCCAGAAAGTTTACGGCTTTTGGCAACAGGCATTTGTGTTGGCTTAGGCAGCATTGGGCCATCACTTGGTCTTGGTATTTTCGCACGTGCCGCGTGTAAGAATATCAGTGTTAATCGTCGCGCTTATGATCAACTCTTTTCATTTGTCATCGTCAGTCAAGCATTGATTGAAACGCCCATGGTTTTCGCGTTGACCGTTTCTCTTTTGCTGGCCTTTTCTTCATACGCTTTGACGCCACTTTTTGGTATAGCGTATATGTGTGCTGGTATCTGCATGGCTGTCGGCACGCTAGGGGCTGGTATTGGTTCAGGACTTACCGCGGCGTCCGCGTGTAAACAGATAGCTTTTAATGATGAGCATGCCAGTACTATCTCTTATACCAGCATAATGGCTCAAGGACTTATAGACACGAGCGCAATATATACCTTTATTATTGCATGCGCTCTCATATTTTGGCATTAGGAACCCTACAAGAGGTTGAGTTGTATGAAGCACACAAACAACCCCCATATCATATACATTCTCACTAAGCTAGAGCTTGGTGGCGCACAAAAAGTATGCCTAGCTCTTTTTGATGGCGTAGCAACACAAGAGATGACAACGGCGCTGATCACCGGTGCCGAAGGGACTCTCATCCCAGCCGTTAAAGACAAAAAAAATGTTACCTTGATCGGCTCTTTATTGCGGCAAGCAAAACTTTCTGGCATCAGGCAAGATCTTGCGTGCCTGAAAGAGCTTATTCGTTTGCTTGGCAGCGCTAAAAAAAGTCATCCAGACCTTATTGTCCATACACATAGTACCAAAGCAGGTGTTTTAGGGCGCATTGCCGCTTGGTGTGTATCGGTTAAAGTGGTACATACAATACACGGCTATGGATTTCATGAGCAGCAGCCGAAAATAACCTGGTTAGCCATCTATGCCATTGAGCTGTTGCTGAGTGCCTGCACTACGCATTATCTGTGTGTTAGTAGAGCTGATGCAAAAACAGGAATGCGCTTGTTTCCTGGTTTTACCAAAAAGCATACTATTATTCGTGCTGCTGTTGACCAGCGACTCTTTAAGCGCCCAATCGAGCAGGCAATCTCTTTCCCTCATAGTCCCCAGCCTTTTATTTTTGGTACTATTTCCTGCTTTAAACCACAGAAAAATCTAAAAGATCTCATACGCGCATTCGCTGTGGTGCATGCGCAACAGCCTCATGCGCGGTTGGAAATTATTGGCGATGGCGAACAACGCGTCGAACTTGAGACGCTTATCCATGCTTACACGCTGGACGATGTGGTGACGCTCCATGGCTGGCAGCAGGATGTGCAGACCTATAGTAAGCGTTGGCATACGTTCGTGTTAAGCTCATTATGGGAAGGGCTGCCTTGTGCCGTTATCGAAGCTCGTTTATTGCATATACCGGTAGTCTGTTATGATACGGGCGGCATTAATGAAGTTGTACTTCATGGACAGAATGGTTTTTTAATTGAGCGAGGCAACTGGCAGCTACTGGCAGATCATATGATGCAACTGGTAACATCACCAGAACTCTACAGGCGCTTTCAAACATATGTGGATGATGTTGCCGATTTCGACATACCTGCAATGATACAGGAGCATACCACGCTTTATCGGTCTTTGATAAAAAGTCATACACATCCTGTAAAGGATGCGCTATAACAAGTAAGAGTCAGATTGAGTAGTAAAGCATTCGTGGCATATCATGAAAGTAGAGATTCTCTATGCAGAAAAGCATGCGCCTTGTAACCCTCCTGTTGTTGGTCAGTATAAGCACTTTTACAACGCTATTTTTCATCTGGGCATACGCAAGTAAAACTGCCGCTGCGCGTCATGGCATAGAGGCTCAGGCCATCTCTACCACCGAAAAAACAGAGCATCAGATATCCCGCTTTATTACGAACCTTGCGACTGAAACAGACAGGATCGCTGCTCTGTTAGACGATAGCAATGGTGGGTCTACGCTTGAACAGGCACTTAAGGCAAAGCCTGCTTTCATAACAGGGCTTGCCGTTTTTTCGTTCAATCAAAACAACGCAGTTGCCGGATCTTATTATGTAGAAAAAAATGGACAAGAAGTACTTATCTCGTTAGCTGATGCAGCACCTGTCGCTGATCTGCCACCATTTCTTGAAACGATAAAAAATCACGCCAATGGGTACGCCGGACCGCTTATTGATCCGTATACCGGTGAGAAGATTATTGTATATGTCAAAGCTCAAAAAGATGCGCGAGATCAGATCCGTTTTATTGTAGCTACGCAGTCCCTTAATCATATACAGCATATTCTAAATACACTTTCTATAGGCAAACAGGGATATTGGTTTATTGCCGATGCTCGCGGACAGATTATTATACATCCGCGCACGAGCTTTACCGAGCGACCTACCTTCTTATATGATTTTGCAAAAATTACGGGAAGCCCAGCGGTTGCTCATATGAATGCCTCTGAAAAAGGTACTTTAATCTATAACAATGAGATCACTCACCAATCTTCGTGGCTTATTCACCAAAAAGTTTCCTCTACCGGTTGGCTCTTGTGTGGTGTGTTTGAACAGCGGCAGGCAGCATTGCCCAA
>CAZHJT010000033.1:0-1383 GCA_964533545.1 uncultured Pseudomonadota bacterium
GGTATCTCTGGCGGGCTCATTATGTGTTTTTTGCGGCACTTGACGCAAGAGGATGCTTTGCAAGCATTAGAGTTGTCGCTGCCCTTTAAAGATAAAATTATGGGCGTTGGTCTTGCGTGCCAAGAAGAGGGTAATCCTCCTTCAAAATTTGAAAAAGCTTTCCAAGAAGCTCGTAGGTATGGATATCACGTCGTTGCACATGAGGGTGAATCTATAGCAACCGGTTTGCAAGAGGCTGTAGAGCTTATCAATGCGGAGAGGATTGATCATGGCATACATATTTTACAAGAGCCAGAGTTGTTGCAGAAATTAATAGAGAGAAGAACTCCGTTGACGGTCTGCCCATTATCGAATGTTGCTGTAAAGTCGGTAGATGATATAAAAAATCATCCATTGAAAAAGATGTTTGATGCCGGATTGTTTGTTACTATCAACTCAGATGATCCAGCATTTTTTGGTGGTTATATTGCTGAAAATTATTACGCTGCTTATAAAGACATAGGGCTGTCTTTAGACGATCTTGTCACCTGCGCTTATAACTCAATCGAAGCGTCATTTGCAGATCAGGCGCTAAAGCAGAAATATTTCGATCAGCTCAATGACTTTATAGCCACATTTAAAAAAGATGTGCATTAGATAAGCATGTCGTAAGCCATTAAGTTTGGTTATAGCCTCTGGGCGCCTTGCACCTATTGCCTAATTATCGTACGCTTAATCACAGGTAAAAAACTGTATCTTTTAGCGTTCAAACAGAGCATCTAGAGCTATGAAACTTTCACTTTCCTGGATTTTTGACCATATCGATGCCGACTGGCGTACCATTTCAATCCCTGACCTGATAGCCAATGTAACGAGCAGCATCGCAGAACTTGAGCATGTTAAGCATCTATCGTTTGATCTACAACGGTTTACCCTTGCCCAGATAACGGGTGTGGATGCGGCGAACGTGCAGGTTCGCAGTGATGCATGGCAGGCTGAGTACACCTTGCTGGTACGTCCAGGAGCCGAGCGTGATCACTGGTACCTTATTCATAAAGAGGGTGACGGCGTTGTTCGGTGGGCAACGGCAGCCGATTTTGGTAGTGCAAAAGAAGGTCTGTTGCCAGCATTTACGCCCCCTGCTGAAAATATGGGCAGCTGGGCAGATGCAGTAGAGGCAGACGATTATATTTTTGAGATCGATAACAAATCCATTAATAATAGGCCCGATTTGTGGGGGCACCGTGGTTTTGCACGTGAAATTGCCACCTTGCTCGGTTTAAATCTTAAACCAGAAAATATTTTGTGCGCCGATGTTCCGGTACGCGCTTTTGATGAAAGTGTCACCGGTACCGAGCAGAGCCCTGTTGGCATAACACTCAAAGATACCAGACACTGTTCTCG
>CAZHJT010000033.1:1393-5085 GCA_964533545.1 uncultured Pseudomonadota bacterium
CAGGTGTCTATATTGATGGGATTACCGTGCCTGCGTGTGATCTTCAGATGGCGCTTCGCTTGGTGCGTGTTGATAGCAAGCCTATTAACCTGATCGTAGACGTCACCAACTATGTAATGCTTGATGTTGGGCAGCCAATGCATGCCTACGATGCGCATACGATCCAGTCTGGTGCGGTTATTGCACGGTTTGCTGAACAAGGGCAAAAACTAGAGCTACTTGATGGACAAACAATTACCCTAACGCGTGATGATTTTGTTATAGCTGATGGCGCTACACCGATCGGTCTTGCCGGTATCATGGGTGGTGCAAAGACGGCAATTACGGCTGGTACAACCGCTTTATTTGCAGAATCTGCTTGCTTTGATGCTACGACGATTCGGCATGCAGCTGCTCGTCACAAGTTACGGACGGAAGCTTCAGCGCGCTTTGAAAAAACCTTAGATCCGGAGCAAACAACCCATGCGCTACGACGCATGATCAAGCTGTTGCAGGACAAGCATCTGTCGATGGCCGTTGCTCCTTATATAGCATCGGTGGGTTTACCGGTAGTCGACAGAACCATTTTAGTATCCCATGCCTTTATCGAAACGAGCTTGGGAATTTCTGTACCTGTTGAAAAGGTTAAGGCTATTTTAGAGCGGCTTGGTTGTGGCGTTTCTTACAAAAATGACACGTATGAAGTCGCAATACCAAGCTTTAGAGCAACAAAAGATATCACCCTGAAGCAGGATATTGTCGAAGAAATAGGGCGTTTTGTTGGGTACCAGTCGATTAAACCGGTACTCCCTTCACGCCTTACAAAGCCAGTTGATACCTATGCGCTCATGCGTATGAGAACGATTCGTAACTACTTAGCCTATGCGCTCAACATGCATGAACTGGCAAATTACGCTTTTTTTGACGAACAGTTTTTGCGCGATTTGGCATGGCAGCCAACCAGCACAGTGGATGTAGCAAATCCGTTGTCTGAACAATGGTATCGTCTAGTAACCTCGTTGATTCCGAACATGATACGTGCCGTAGTGGTCAACAGTGCTGATTACGATACTCTACGCTTTTTTGAATCTGCAAAGGTATGGAATAATGAGGGAGCGCTGCACGAGCGAGCCGTACTTGCAGGGATTATGTTTGAGAAAAAAGAGCCAGTCGATTTTTATCGGGTGCAGCAGGAGTTGCAATCATTGTTCGTTCTGTTGGGTATGCCCGTGACGTGGAGTCGCGTTGATGCACCCGACAATCCATGGTTCATGCCGCACCAAACGGCAGATATTATGCTCGAGGGTCAACTGATCGGTCGTGCGGGTAAGATTAACCCTTCATTTTTGCACCGGGTAACCGAGGGCGATGCGTTTATTTTTGAGCTCGATGCAACGATGCTCAAGCATTTTAAGCCAGCAGTGCACAAGTACCAACCGCTCAGTAAATATCCTGACGTGGTCAGAGATGTAAGCTTCTTTATCCCCTTGCGCCATACTGCTCAATCACTGAAAGCACTGATACAGCAGGTTCATCCTGCCATTGTAACGGTAGATCTTGTTGATGCTTTCCAAAAATCCGAATGGCAGGATCGTAAGGCGCTTACCTTCCGGTATGTGTTGCGCGACATGACAAAAACATATACTAAGGCAGAAGCTGATGATATAGGAGCTTTAATCATTAAGGCTCTTGAGGCTCAAGGAGCAGAGATCCGATGAAAAAACTCCTACAGCTGTGTGGCTACGGGCTATTGGCAGCAGTCGTTTTTATCGCCGATCGGGCAAGCAAGGCATACGCATTGCAAAACTTTGTTGATCCGGTTCAGTTTAATCGATTTATATCAGCAGATCTTGTTTTTAATCGCGGCATTTCATGGGGAATGTTGCGGTTTGACGACCACCATTTTTTCTTACTCGTCAGTTTGCTTGTCGTAGCTGTCTGTCTTCTATTGGCGGCTTATGCATGCAAGCGATGGCAGCAGGGTAAGCTTATTATTGGTGAAACAATGGTTTGTGCTGGGGCGCTTTCAAATCTGCTCGATCGTTTTTGGTATGGCGGCGTTGTAGATTTTATTGTTATATCCTATGAATCCTGGGTTTTTCCTATTTTTAATATAGCCGACGTATGCATTGTGGTTGGAGTTTTTCTGATGTGCCTTTTTGCGGCAGATGACGCATGAGTTGTATGCGCACACTCTCTTTACAGATGGCAACGTTGGCAGGCCTTGGGCGCGTGGCGTATGCTCCAGGAACCTGTGCTTCAGCCATAACAGCTTTGTTGATTCTTTTTTTGTCATCTATTGGCATCTGGTCGTCGTTATCATCGCTTATGATACTGCTTGCTGCTCTAGTGGTTGCTTGGGTAGCGATTGTGGTTGCATTGCCCTTGTTTGGTGGCGATGAAGACCCATCAGCCATTGTGATTGATGAGCTGGTAGGAATGTGTACCACGTTTGCTGGTGTTGCGATTTCATGGCACACGCTTTTGATAGGTTTTCTGCTTTTTCGTTTCTTCGATATTTGCAAGCCTTTTGGCATCAGGCGTCTTGAGCGCATGCATGGTGCTGTTGGTATTCTGGCAGATGATGTTGCTGCCGGTCTCTGTGCCAATCTCCTTATGCATCTTTGTAGTTGGTATTGCGCATGATGTTATGCTTCAGAGCTTTAAGTTCTCAGCTTCATGCGATCATTGCGCCGCCACGCTGTACCGGGTGCACCAGTTTACTTGTCGAGCGAGCGGTATTATGCACACCCTGTAATCAGAGTATACAGCCGGTGGTTTCACTGAGTTTGCCGGTAACGCAACGATCGGTCATACCCGTGTTTGCCGTTGGTGCCTATCGTGATATTCTCAGGCGTTTGATCTGCGCTAAGCATACGGGTAATCAGCTTGCTGGCACCTATTTGGGTGACTTAGTCTGGTATCGTACGCCGCTTGCACAGCTTGAGTGTGACTATATAATTCCTGTCCCTTTGCATTGGACGCGCAGATTTGTACGCGGTTTTAATCAAACCGATGAGATGGCGCAGGCATTGTCACGTAAAAGTGGCAAACCTGTAGCGCATCTTTTGCAGCGTGCCAAGCGTACGGTGTTTCAAACATCGCTGTCTGCGCCCGATCGCCAGGCGAACCTTGCCGATGCCTTTCTGCTTTCACGCACCGCCTTACAAGATTCCCGTTATGCGGGCAAGCATCTGGTACTGGTTGATGATCTTATGACGACCGGCGCTACGCTGCGCACCGCCTGCCAGCAGCTGCTTAAGCTTAAACCTGCCTCCATTGTGTGCGTTGTCGCTGCACGAACGGTTTAGATTTCTTATTCTTTTTTTTCGTCAGATCTTCTAGGTTGAAGCAAGAGACGTAATTTTTTATTGGCTTCTTCTTTTTTAGCTAGTATATCGAGTAGATGTCGTTGTTGCTCTGGTAATACTCTGATGCCGTTATTATTTGCATATATGATGACGTCGGTTGATCGAGATAAATAATCACGTTGATGTGCTTCTTCGGCAGCTAAAGCCAATTCAGTGAGCGTATGTGCTATTGTAGTAACGCGATCAATTTCTGTCGGATTCTCATCACAAAATCTGCCGGCTGCTATAGAAGCTTCTGTTAATGTCCGTTGGCATCGAACGGTTCTTTGAACGCCAGCCCATAAACCTGCTAAAAAACCCGATTGAACGCGCGCCACTGGTGCTGATCCTTGGGTTTGTAAG
>CAZHJT010000033.1:5095-12068 GCA_964533545.1 uncultured Pseudomonadota bacterium
TGTCTGAGGGTTGCTGTGGGTTAAGTGTGTAGAGCTCGTGCTAGTCGCTATCTGTGTAGCTGATGATTGAGGGGTTTGCGCATTCGGTTGTGCTGGAGTAGCAGTCGCGCTGTTTACTACGGGCGCAGCGGTAGAGTTTGTACTACTTGTTGTTTGAAACGTTGCGATTGTTGATCTGTGCAGTTGTGGAGACAATGGTTCTTCTTCTGCAACACTGCCGGCGGATGATCTTCTTGATAATCTGCGTGGTGAGGAGAGGGGAGAAGAGTTGCGAGGTGATGTTACTTGTATTGGAGTGATAGGAGTTTCTTGTTGATGGATTACAAGCGGGGTGACGTTAGCGTTGTTGGTAGCGCTCGTAGTTTCAGCGGACTTGTTTTTACGACCTTTGTTTTGTCTTTCGCCACAGAATAAGGAGCTCGTTATAAAAGAGAAACAGAAAAGTGATGCAACACAAGCAGAACGTATCATTGCGCAATCCCTTAGAGGCTAAAGAGTAGACGATACCGATACTATAAAAAATTCGACTTACACTACTGAAAAAATCGCTTTCTGTACAGATCATATGATTTTTGAGCGATCTTAAATCGCGCAAGTTGCTCCCTTGAGAAAAAGGGTGTAGTATACGGGGGAATTCTTGCAAGAAAACAGAAAGAATTGTAAGAGATTAGTAGTATCGTTCAAATTCATAGTTCTAAGGATCCGTTTCATGATGTCTCACAACACACCAGGTAACTCAGCTCGTTTAGTACTTGTAGCACTGCCCGTTTTATTGTTAGCTGGCTGCGCGCCACTTGATTGGGTAAAAGAAAAAACAGGTGCTAGCAAATCATCGACGGGAACCGCAGCAGCGGGTTTGAATGACGGTAGCAAAGTATTGGCAACCTTAAATGGCAAAGCTATTGTAACGGAGAAAAGCTTTAACGAAGCGTTTGATCGCATTTTAGAAGAAAACCCTCAATTAAAGCAGATGTTGCCTATGATTCCTAACATCAAAGGGCAATTCTTGAAGGGTATGGTCAGCCAAGAAGTGGTGAACAAATACATAGAAGACAACAATATTCAAGCGTCAAAAGCGTACCAAGATGAGCTTGAGCAAACAATCCGCTCAATGAAATCAGCATTGAATACAAAGTACTTTACGCAACAGTTCCCAATGACCGTATCGGATGCAGAAGTACAAAAATATTATGATGAACATAAGCAAGAGATTCCAGAATTGTTAATTTCTGGTGGCGGCGTAAAAGCGTCTGGTATTTCTGCTAAAACTGAAGCTGAAGCAAAACAGATAGTAGCAGCGGCACAAGGCAAGAACTTGGCGCAATATGCTGCAGCAGCAAACAAAAAAGCTAACTTCCGTGACTTTGGTTCAGTTACCGACAAGAGCACCGGTATCGACACTGGTCTTAAAGTGAAAATCATGGCGCTTAAGAAGTTCCCTACCGTGGAAGTTCTTAAAGCAACAGACGGCACTTTCTGGGTGATTGCAGCGACCGGTATGCAAGAAGCACAATACCAGCCATTTGAAAAGATCAAAAATGAGCTCAAAGGCTACTTAGAAAACAAAAATCGCGGCGATAAGATCAACGCTGAAATCGAACGCTTGAACAAAGAGTACAACTTGGTCATCATTGAAGATGAGGCGAAGGCTCAATCAGCCGACGATAAAGAAGTTGGTCCTCGCGTTGCACAGCTCGAAGAAGATGAATCTTCAGTTGCAGCAGCACGCGTTGCTTAGTTGATAACATTATTAGTAGTAGCTATCTAACAGGGTGTGTGTGAAACAATCACACGCACCCTGCGCTCTAAAAAGAGGGATTACATGAATATAAAGCTTCTTAGAACTATCAGCATCGTCGGGATGTCTTTATGTTGTGTAACCATCTGGGCAGCCCAACAGAGCGTAAAAAACAAGAAAAATACTCCAGCTAGCCAAGCCAAGGCGACTGCTAAGCAAACAAATGCTCAGCCTAAAAAAACGTCAGCTCCTCAACCTGCAAAATCAGAAAAAATACGCCTTGATGGCATACAATCGGTTGTCTTTGGCAAAGAAGCGACCACCATTATCACCGAATCAGACCTACGACGTCCAGGGTTAGATGGCTCATTGCGCAGCCTTGATGATATTGAGCTTGAAGCATTAATGTACCAAGATGCGACTGCCAAAAAAATGTTGCCTGACGAAGAGGCGATAGACCGGCATTTGAATACTGTACGTAAAGAAAACAATGATATGTCGCTCGATCAACTGAAGCAGGTCTTTAAATCTGCTGGGTATAGCTACGATGAAGGGCGTCAACAGTTTAAAATCATGACAGCGGTCAATAACGTGCTTGATTTTATGATTCGTTCACGTTTGCTGGTGCCAGAAAAAGACGTACGTGCTTACTACGAAGCGCATCCCGTTTATCAAGAAGAATCGTATAAAATTGAACGGGCTTTTGTGCCGTTCAGCACAACGCTATCGAAAGATGCTTTATATGAAAAACTGGTCGCTTATGCGCATGGAACGCAGCCATCATTTGTTATCGAATGGTCTACGCCATTCTGGGTGCAAGAAGATGATCTCGCCCAGGATAAAAAGTTTATTACAGCACTCAATGTGGACCAGATTTCAGAGCCAGTTGAGATTTCGGGTGGTTTTGAGCTCTTTAGATTAAGAGAAAAACGGGAATATCGTTTGCAGCCATTTGAAGAGCGATATGCTGAAATTGCGCAAGAGTTGCGCAAACCACGCTATGAAAAGCTCTTTGATGAATACAAAACCAGCTTGTTTAGTGCTTCGTCAATCGTACGATTTGACCAGTAATATGCCAATTAGCCTTGTTCTTCCTCATGGCATGCAGTAGCAATCTCTTCCATCAAAAGCCGCGTTTTATCTAACAGCGTTGCTTTACGCTCTTTATATTCGTTATGAGACTCGAAAAAAGAGTCGAGTAAGGTTAATGGGTTTTGATTTACTTGAAGCCCCGTGCGCCGCTCACGCACTTCAAATTGACGTATCGGCACAACGCTGACCAGATACATAGCAGATTCACACGCTTTTTGAATTGCGTGAATAGAAACTTTGTCGGTAACGCCGGCGGGTAGATGATAGAGTATTTTGACAACCGCATCAGTTATCTCATGTCTTGCCAGCTCGGCCAAAATCTGCTCAGTTTGCGGTTGGTCTGCATTGAGCATCACTTCAATCTGTATAAATGGGCGTGCATCAACGCGTATAAATTCATGCTCGGTTATATTTTTTTCTTTGATCGTAACGATGCAAAAACCTTTGTCTTCTTTGCGTTCGCCAAAATCGATACGTTCTATAGAGCCTGAATAGACAACGGCAGGGTATCCGCCTTCGTTGAGGTTCTGATAGCGATGCAAGTGACCGAGCCCCACATAATCAAATGGTGGTAGTGCTAGCTGTGACGATAAAAATAAGGGATCGGTGCCATAAATGGCTCGTTTTTCAGATCCGGAAAAGATTCCACTGCTGACGGTAAGGTGACCTGCCAAAACGGCAGGGATAGCAGGATCAAGTGCAGCGGCATATTCGCGGATAATACGAGACACTGCCTGAGAAATATAGTCGGTAATTTCAGGTGCCGATTTGAGTAGATGCTGTTTACCAATGGTGATGGTCGTGCGAGAAGGCCACGGAATACCTACGATCTGCACCGGGCCATTTTTAGTGTTCAAACGTAATGAAGTTGGCTTTGCCATTACGTGAAAGCCGTCAATCGGCAGCTCACCAAAGAGATCTAAACTGGTTGCTTTACCAAAGCTTAGCGGATTGTCATGGTTGCCCACGACAATAATTACCGGTATTTTTGCTTGATAAAGCCTCAAAAAACAGCGCAACAAAAGTCGTTGTTGTGTAGGGCTTGGAGCTGCAGTTTTATACGCATCACCAGAGAACAGAAAAAAATCGACATCGCGAGCAATAGCGGTATCAATGCAAGCATCGAGTGCTCGTTTGAAATCAAGCAACCGGGTATGGATACCGGTATCAGGGTCGATTTTGCCGTAATTTTCCATACCAAAATGAATATCGGCAGTGTGAACAAAGGTAATCATAGTTTTGTTGGCGTAGTTTTGGGTGATGGTTTTACGGCACCAATAAATGAGGTTGATTGTTCGACATCGTCTGAAGTACTAGCTTGACCAGTCGTTGCCTGAGCTTTTATGGTAGCTTTCTTCTCACGCAACAGATGAACATATTCTTCTTTATTCGTTTGACGTGTACGGGCAATGGCAAGTGCAAAACTGGGAATATTTTTGGTAATGGTAGATCCTGCAGCTGAAAAAGCATCATGCCCGATGGTTAATGGCGCTACTAATGTTGTATTGGTGCCGATATAGGCATTATCTTCAATAATTGTGCTGTGCTTGTTAAAGCCATCATGATTACAGGTAATGGTGCCGGCACCGATATTGACGCCAGTGCCAAGCTGTGCGTCACCAAGATACGAAAGATGTTTAACTTTTGTTTTGGTACCAATAGTGCTGCGTTTTATTTCAACAAAATTACCGACCGTTGCCTGGTCATCTATTGCGTTGTCACCATTAAGATGAGCAAAAGGTCCAATCATAGTCTGCGTGCCAATGCTGCTTTTTCTGATTACAGAATGTGAATAGACGGTGCTATTGTTGCCGACCGTTGCATGGTCGAGTGAACTGAATTCATGAATCTGACAATTGGTGCCAATAGTGGTTGCTCCAAAAAGATGTACACCGGTGCCAATATGTGTACCTTTGCCTATCATTACAGCCAGGTCAACATGCACGGTGTGTGGCGCTGCAAAGCGTACGCCTTGGCGCATCCATTGTGTAATAAGAGCGCTGCGTTGTATGTGTTCAATTGCCCACAGATCTTGAAATGTGTCGATACGACGAATTGAGTCAAACGGTACGGCGAGCTTGGTAACTTTTTCCCCTTCAGTGTCCGCTTTTTTGACAAGATCTCCAGCAGAAAGTGTGGCGAGTTCAGTGCCGGATTGCTCTAGAAAAGAGCGCTGTATCAACACTATTCCAGCATTAACGCAACACAGCTCTTGATCTGTTGTAGCGCAGGTAGTCCGTTCGTAGCCAACCAGTGTTGGGTCTTCGTTGTGGGCGGAAACAATGCTGATTGTTGCCTGAGTTGCTTTATGTTCAGCATATAAACGCGTTACAATCTCAGCAGATAGAAGTGGCAAAACTCCCTGTATTACAAGAAGATCTTCACCAGAGGCAGCTGATATCCTGTTTTCTATTTTGATCGTGTCGCCGTGATACTGACGCACTACGGTTTCTATACGTTGAGTATCTAGCTGAACTGAATCATCATCAAGCAGAATGGTAGTGGTTATATTAAGCGAGGCAAGCAGCTTAATTGTATAGATGAGTGCTGGCTGACCACAGAGTGGCTCAAGAATATTCGGCTGTACGATGGCAGCATCGATCAACGGATTCTGTTGAATAATTATGATCGCGTGTAAGCCAGCATTTTTCATACAAAGTTCTCTGCCAAAGGTTTCTAAAACGAGAAACAATTTTAGCATAGGCAACAAGTAAGTCTAATCAAAAAACCATATACACGCTAGTTGTGTAGTTACCGTACAATATCACCAGCAGACTGCCAACCGATTATCTTACCACCAGATCTTTCATCCGATTGAGAACCGGAATATACAACATAGCCTTGCGATTTATCAACGCTTGCAAGCTCTGTCCAATAGTGTAGTCCATCAAAAAACCGCTGATTAATCGTTTTTGCTGATTTGATCTCAACCGGTATCAGGGTGGTACCATAATCGAGTATGCAATCAACTTCATGTCCATGACTGTCTCGCCAAAAATACAAGCTTGGATCAGTGCCTTGGTTGTAAAATTTTTTAGTAAATTCTGAAATAATAAGTGATTCTATTAGGCTACCACGCAAGTAATGATCGCTAACCTGCTCTTGTGAGACAATTTTTAGCAACCAACAAGCCAAGCCTGTGTCATAAAAATAGAGTTTTGGTGATTTGATAAGCCGTTTGCTGTAATTGTTAAAATGGGGTTGTAGTAAAAAAAGTACATAACTTGCTTCAAGAATAGAAAGCCACGATTTTACGGTCGCTACGCTGACATTGCAGTCGTCAGCCAGCGAAGAGACATTCAAGAGCTGTCCGATACGGCCAGCACAAAGACGCATAAAGCGTTGGAAGTCGCTCAAATTGCCAACATTAATCAGTTGGCGAACGTCTCGCTCAACATATGTTTTAGTGTATTGCGGGTAAAACTCTGTCGGGCTAAAATCTCTGGAGAATATATCAGGATACCCGCCTTTAAAGACTGCTTCATCGATGGTAGAGGGAATTAGGCTACTCTGCTTTAACTCTTGTAATGAAAGTGGTAATAGCGTAAGCAGCGCAACACGTCCGGCAAGTGATTGCGCTATTGCTTGATTCATTAAGAAGTTATGTGACCCTGTTAAGATAAAGTAGCCTGGTCTGCGATTATTATCCACGATACCCTGCATGTAAGATAGGATCTGCGGGTTATTTTGAAATTCGTCCAGGATTAGCCCATTTGAGTTGTAATTTTTCTCTAAAAAATATCTCGGGTCAGCATTCACCGCTTCAAGCGTATCCGGATCTTCTAACGAAAAATAGGTGTGCCCGGCAAAAGCTTCCCGAACAATCGTTGTTTTTCCCGCTTGTCGTGGGCCAATTACCGCCACCACGGGGAATTTTGAGGCATAATTCTCAAGGACTGCTTGTAGATTTCGCTTGATAAACATATGCGATTCCCTTTTTAAAGGTTTTTTAACCTGAAAACACACCTTTTTGTGTAAAAGTGTAACTCGACTTGCAGAATTACACAAATTTTGGCTTTTATGGCTCTAGGACGTCATTTTCAATGGTTGTATGAAATTGGGGTATTTATTGCCTTTTGCGGCGTTGTCATTAATACTCCATTATGCAAAACAAATCTCGTTTGCATGCGATTGGCTACCTGC
>CAZHJT010000034.1:0-12022 GCA_964533545.1 uncultured Pseudomonadota bacterium
GGAAACTCGCTTCAAGATTCGATACCCCTTGTCGTAAGACAAATAAGACCCCTTGAAGACTACAAGGTTGATAGGCTGGGTGTGTAAGCACAGTAATGTGTTCAGCTAACCAGTACTAATAGGTCGAACGTTTTAATCACGCTAAAATTTTTCTGCGATGCCTAAGCTACTGATCTACATTAATAAAAAACACAAGAAAAAATTTGTTCTTAATTGAACTGAAAAATTTCTGGTGGGTATAGCTGTGGGGAAATACCCGTTCCCATTCCGAATACGGCAGTTAAGTCCACAGCGCCGATGATACTTGTTTGGAGACGAACTGGAAAAGTAGGTACCGCCAGATCTATTTAAAAAGCCTCGAGAAAAAATCTCGAGGCTTTTTTTTGCTAAAATTATATTGTAATTTTTAGCGAGATGCTTTTTTTGTTACTCTTTTTTTTGTTGCTTTCCGTACCACTTTTTTAACAGCTGCTTTTTTTGGCGCTGCCTTTCTAGCAACAGTCTTTTTTGCGACTGGTTTTCTAGCGGCTGTTTTTTTTGCTACTTTTCTTTTTGGTGCCGCTTTTTTAGTAACAGCTTTTTTAGCAGCGGCTCTCTTTGGAGCAGCCTTTTTAGCCGGAGCAGCTTTTTTAGGGGCTGCTTTTACAGCTTTTTTAACGGTTTTTTTTGCTGCAACTTTTTTGACTGCTTTTTTTGCTACTGGTTTTTTGGCAGCTGGTTTTGGTTCAACCGCCATGGTTTTTTCAGCTTCTTCTTTTTTTATAGCGAGAGCTGGAGCTTGGTCTTTTAGTTGTATATTTTTTAGTATTTTTTTGCCTGGTTTTGCCATTGGGAATTCCTCTATTTTTAAAATAATTCATACGACCTAAAAATACCTTAGCAAGTTTAATTTTGAATGATCAAGAAATTGTACATTCTTTCTTTTTCATTGCCGTGAAAAATATAGAAGCAACAATGTTTTTGGTATCTTTAAATTTTTTTCTACAAAAGGCTATTAAAAGAATTATGATTAATTAATAGCCTTTTGTAGATGGTATGGTTACTCTAAAGCGTCGCTTGTAGGTACTTTAGTAGCAGATAGTCGATGAGATGCCTGTTGTTCATTATGTATATGCCTGTGCTCATGATGCACCGATTTTGGTTGTACATACAGAGCTAAACAAAGTGCAAAAAAAGTACACAACTTAAGCAGTAGCGTAACTCCTAATAATAGCCATTGATTGCGTAGTCGCATGGCGTATCCTTTTACTATAACTATATATATGCGCATGAAAGCGCATATTCGGCCTCTACCATACAGACAGTAAAGCGTGTGATGATTACTGTTGAGGTAATGCCATAGTGGCTTTTGAAATGTGGTGCCGACTGTTCTATGCGGGCATACTTCGCATAAGGTTATTGCATCGCTGATCTACAAACGTTTGAAAAAAACGTTCTGCAGTCAGTCGATTAATAATCAGCCGATTAATAATTGAAAAAATAGATAGGTTGATAGTATGGTACAAGAAATAATGAACGTGTGCGTGGACACACCATATGGACCTGCCCATGGTGAACTCCTTTGTGATGTTAAAGGGACTGCTTACTTATATCTAGAATTATCATAAGGAATCATAGAAAGCAAGGTTGGTATAAATAATAGCAGGCCAGATGGTATTATTGACAGAGAGCTTGTTACTGTAATTGAGATAGTTAGGTATGCATATGCTGAATAGATTTGCATTGCAAAGCGCTTGGTCTTATATGTCTTATAAAATAATGGATTTGGGCGCCCTTCTCTTGTTGATCGGTATGGCTCTTTGCCCTTGTGTTGTGCATGCGGGAGATCAGAATATCCTATCCGGTATTACTCTTACTATATCCTGCACAAGTAAGTCAGATGCTACTAACACCAACACTAACAATAATAGTAACACGTCAACACAAACGCATCATAAAATACATAACAATCAGGCACCCGTACAGTCAGCTGCTCAGGCAGTTATCCCTAATACATCATCAGTATTACACTATAAGAGCCATATTTTTAAACGATTTGGCGACAAAAAGATAATGCTAGGAGCTTTGTGTATAGCGTATGTTTCTATAGTAGCCACTTTGTATGGTATGGAACATGTATGCCAACGGTATTGCCCTTGGGCTCATTGGAAGGATGAGTTCACGCTTGGTAAGTTGCGTAGAATACCGGAGAAGGAGCTAGCAGATGAGCTATTTGATACAGTAAATACTCAGTATGCTTCTACAGATAATGATGAGGATTTTCTAAAACCTCTGGTCTCTTTCATGAATGCGATCGATCGTGAAATTGCTTGGCATCAAAAATTTTTATCGCTGCATAGATGGCTTGATTATTGTTTCATTTTTCCAAAACAACAAGAAGCACAAAAAGCTATAGCTCACCAATATGAACGCCTTACATACATACGTAAAGTGCTTGTGACATGGTTAACCAGTTATACGAATGATGAAATACGCCATGGCTCAAACCAAAAAGCTGCCCATTAGCTTGAGTCTATTGTTAGCTTGTTGTCCTATTATGCATCTGTATGCTCAACAATTTTCTCAAGATTTTATTGCTGCCGTAAAAAAGCGCAAACAAAAAAGCATAGCAACTGTAAGCGCAAAAAAGCGATTCAATATCCATCCTATTGGCTCAAGGATCATAACAGCGGCGGCTTGCGTCTATGCAGTATATAATGTAGTCATGTTGTACCGCACGACTACACAACCGAGCCTCATGAAATCATATATTTTGCCTTCATGGATGAGCAGCTGTAAGCATCTGTATAGCTTTGCGATTGGCAGTATTGGCATTGGCATAAGAACAGTTTGCTATAAAACCATAGCTCACGTTCTGCTCGTGTTAACTACCGGCAGCTTTAAAGAGAAGTATGATTACCTATTCATAAATAAGTATGAACACGATTGATCCATCCGGCAAGCCAACGTTTTTCGTTGCGTGCTGGCGGAGAATTTTCAACGCGTTGTTTCAATACCTTTTCTGCTGCGGCAACAAAGGCAGCGCGAGGATTTTTATCAAACGCAGCCTCATCGATGAGAGAAACTACTTGTAGCAATCCCCATCCTTTGCCATGGTATCGTTCCTGTTTATTGGTACCATCACCCTTAAAATTGACATAATCGATTAAGGCATAGAGCCCTTGCGGAGTTGATGCTAGCCTATTTATACGTTTTTTTAACCGTAATTGTTGTTTGGGTGGAGTTGCATCAATGAGAAGTAGGCAAGATTTTTCAAATCTATGCGCTATAAAATCTGCTTGTAGTGCAATGGTAGCCTGCAAAAAATCACGCAATTCTTGTAGGTGCATATCATTCGTATTGTTGATGACCTGATGGCGATCTGTCCAAGGGCAATATGATGCCATTGCTCCAAGCCATGCTGGCAGTTGTTGCCCGTTCTGTTGCATAAAAGTAAGCATATCAGGAAAAGTTTGAGTAAAAGGCGCAGTGCACCCTTTAGGAAACCATAAGAAGTGTCCTATACCAAGGGACATAAATGATTCACCCTCATTCCACCAGACGAGCTTTTGCACTGAGCGTCCAGATTCATTACGCCATATGCGCTCAGCTAATTCTTTATAGAACGGTTCATGCTGCTCAGGGAGTTGAAGCCAGGTTGACCTATGTGGTTTGACATGTAAATTTTGTTGCTTACTCTGTGGCAATACTGGTATGTACGTAGTGAGCATAAACAGTAGGAAATAGTTTGCTATAGACATAGTAGTATGCTCCCGAAAAAAGATACTCCTTTATGTATTGAGAATAAAAAGAGTGGGCTGTGTAATCAATAGAATGTTCAGATGAACGTGCTTTTGAAGCTTATTCCGAAACAACTACATTTTCTAAGCAAGGGTTGTAATAAAGAGCGGCTGCCGACACATTCGAGCGGGTATGCACTAATACGTCACATAAAGTGAATAGTGACATTTCAACTAATACATCTTCACCAAGTTGAGCACAAGAAGGTTTTGCAGGATCATTACTTCTGATATGAAGTGGTTTGTTGGCATCAGGCGAGCGATAACAGTCATAAACAACAACCGTATACCCTTCTAAAAGTGTACGTGCTTGTTCAAGCAAGTGCTGCTCATCAGAAGCAATAAAAAACTGCGTATCAGGTAGCGCATGTTCCAGTGCCATTGCAACAATCTTTTCAACTGCTATCGGTTTCATTTCAAGACATTTATCAGTACCGCGCAGATGAATGCCGATCGTATGACGTCCAGCCATGTGTTGTTGATAAAAAGTATCAATTTTACGCTGCACTATTGGGTTAATGCGTATGTACTCTGTAATAAGATTATGTACCGTATGCCGTGTACCGTTGTCCAGGTTAGTATAGTGTAATGCGTTATATGGAGCATCATATGATGCATGAAGCCTATCTTTTTTAGGAGCATATTTCAGATTCGAAACCGGTTTAAAATAATATTCCCAAGCATTGTGGCTCCCATTGAAGCCTTCTTTACGGTAATACCACGAGCGAGCATCCCAATAAACGACCGGTATTTTGTTAGTGCGCTTACAGTAAGCCAGGTGGTTTAAAACAGCCAAAAATGCTGCAAAAAAGCCTCCTTGATGCGCACCGATGACATATTTTTTAGCCTGGGTTTTCGTATCAACTTTTGTTGCGAGCATCGTAGGCATGAGCAACATGCACAGACTCGATAGCTGTGCGGCAACATATAATCTTTGCATGAACTGCTTCATGATGCTCACCATTTTGATCATTCTCTTAGTTAGTGGACATGTTTAAACGACGCAGGATCTCATTTTTCAATGTGCCGAGTAGATATGCGCTTGCATAGTAGGTTGTTATAGCTGCCGTTGAAACACAGGTATAACAGCAGATACCTACACATACTTCCTTTTTGAGTTGATGAGGATCTTTAGTGGCCAGTCGTGCTTGTATCTCCTGCTGAGATGGTTCTGGGTATGGCAAAGGATGCTGTATGTTGTTTGGCGAGGACGTTTTTGTTGATGTTCGCCTTTCTCTCAGATCGCCCGAGCCATACAGGCAACAGACAACGAGCAAGAGAACGATACTCTTCTTTTTCATACCTATATCCTTTTTTTAACTACCGATTGCGCAAGCGCTTACATAGGCAGCGACGAACAGTGCACCAAAAAACACTGAAGCTCCTAATTGAGTAATGAGCTTCTGCTCGCGCTCCTCCGCTCGTGTTAGTTCATGAGTAGGCAGAGTTTTATTGTTAGAGCTGTTCAGTTGATCAAATCTTTGCAGAGGTGATTCTGTTGGTGGAGTCTGAGAATATAATGTCTCACGTTCTTTTTTGTCCATGCTGTTATTCATGGTACTACAGAGCGCCAGAGCAATAATTATCTTTTTCATCTAACAACTCTTATTTGTTAAAATAGGTCAGTACGGCGTCGGTTGAAATCATAGTGGCAATAACGGCAGTGCCTATAATGAGATAAGAAGCGGCAAGTCGCTTACAGTTGATATCCTTTTTTTGTTCTACGTGAAAAGCCTCTTGAGCTTCTTGTGGGGTTTCTATTGTCTGTGGGAGCAGTTGAGTGTCTACGCTGTCCGGACTAAAATCTGCTGGGTGTTCACGGTCTATTTGCAGCGGTGATGGCAATGCTTGTCTATTGCTGACAAACTCTTGCTCCATACCATATGCGTACGTAGTTGCCATAAGTAATAAGGTGATAGTTATCTTTTTCATAGACTACTTTCGCATAAAAGCTACTTAAGTTTATGGGCTATTGAAATTGGTAGCCATTGTAGCATCTAAACTTTTGAATGCAAGCGTTGCTAACAAACAACAAAGACAAATTAGCTACTGGTGGTTGCAGCGATAAAAGTATATGCCGCACCTTTGATAGACATGCAAGAAATAGAAAGCGCAGTGAGAATAATATGCAGCTTCATAAACAATCTCCTTTTTTATAGATAGATGTCTTTGACTGTTATTTACTCTGGCAATTGCGGCACCGTATCCTTCTCTTCGAAAATTAATACCTGAAGCACGCGGCGTGGGCTAGCCTTTTGCACTTGAAAGAAAAAGTTCTTATACGAGATGCGCTCATTTATTTTTGGCAGATGTTGCAGGGTTTCGGTTAAGAATCCACCAATAGTACGTGAATCGGTTGATTCGAAGGTTATTTTGAGAATATCTTCAAGATCTTCAAGCGGCATGCTTGCTTCTACGAGCCAACCACCAGGCTGCAATTGCGTGATATGCTTCTTTTCAGGATCATGCTCATCACGAATATCACCAACAATCTCTTCAAGGACATCTTCAAGGGTAATGAGTCCGCTCAAATCGCCATGTTCGTCAAGCACAATCGCCAAATGCATGTGCTGCTGACGAAACTCGCGCAACAATTGATTAACTTTGACGCTTTCAGGAACAAAAAGAACTGGTCGCATAATGTTTTTAAGCGTCTTTTCCTGTTTGTTAGACATCAAGGCAAAGACGTCTTTCATGTGAATCATCCCGATAATATTATCAGGATTGTCTTCGTATACGGGCAGACGAGTGAAATTGTTGCGTACAAACACGTCAAGCGTATCTTGTATGTTCGTAGTACTGCTGACCGATATGATATCGTTCGATGGAATAAGAATCTCACGTACTAGTGTGCGGCCTAAATCAAAAATGTTTTGCAACATCGCTGTTTTTTCCGATTCCATCAATCCCTTTTGGCTGATATGACCTATTAAGAACTGAATCTCATACTCAGATGCTATCCAATCAGAGTTGTTCTCGACGAGGGGATCACCCATTATTTTCACGATGAAGAAATTGGAGATTTTGGTCAAAAGATTAACAATAGGGGATAAGGCGTAAAAGAGACCACTCACAATCCATAACGTTGACCGAAACAGACGGTCTCCACTGCAACGAGCCAAGTTCTTGGGAATAATTTCTCCAAAAACGAGTATAGCTAGAGCAGCTATACCGATACCAACCGAAAATCCAATACCGCCAGGCAAATTAAGACGCGCAAAAAACGTTTCCATAATATGCGTCGCCAATGCAGCCGTGGTTACGTCTGCAAGGCTGTTGGCTATAATAATTGAAATAAGCACCCGGTGAGGGGTTTTTTCAATGGCACTGAAAAGAGGGCGATACTGTGGAAAAGATGTTGCAAGCTCTTTGAGTTTAAATAACCTCAAAGCAGTAATACTTGTTTCCAAAAAGGAAAACAGTGCACGAATCATTAATGCTATGCAAAACGCTATACATGGCGTTTGTAATGACTGCAACGATGCACATTCCATACTCTATATACCCCTACTGTAGTGTATTGCGAACTTACTCCAAATCCTCATCTTCTAATATCGGCATCAATTCTTCGTCGCTTATCTCTTTTTCAAAGAAAGTACGAAGTTTTTTACTACGTGAAGGATGACGTAGTTTTCTAAGTGCTTTCACCTCGATTTGACGTATACGTTCTCGGGTTACCGAAAAATCCTTCCCTACTTCTTCTAACGTATGTTCAGAAGCCACGTCAATACCAAAGCGCATTTTGAGTACTTTTTCTTCGCGGGGTGTTAAAGTTTTTAAGACTTCACGTACGCGTTCTTTAAGATCATTATTTGCTACGGTATCAGAAGGTGAAAAATCATTTTCACTTTCAATAAAGTCTTTTATATACGCATCATCACTATCACCAACTGGTGTTTCTAAAGAGATAGGTTCTTTAGAAATTTTGATTATATTTTTTATTTTCTTTTCATCAAGATTGAGCTCTTTTGCAAGCTCAGCATATGATGGTTCACGACCATTTTTTTGAATAAAGGTGCGCTTAATTTTGTTAATTTTATTAAGCGTTTCAACCATATGTACTGGCACACGGATGGTACGTGATTGGTCAGCAATAGCACGCGTGATCGCCTGGCGTATCCACCAGGTAGCATAGGTAGAAAATTTGTAACCACGTTCAAATTCAAATTTTTCGACCGCCTTCATAAGACCTATGTTGCCTTCTGAGATCAAGTCTAAAAAGTGTAATCCACGGTTAACATATTTTTTCGCTATATTGACCACAAGACGTAAGTTTGCCAAGGCAAGATCATCTTTTGCGCGTTTATCGTTAACCTGAGCTTTAGACAAAACGGCAAACCAATGAATAGCTTCAGTACGTGGTAAGCCGATCTCAGATTCAAGCTTCTTAACCGTTTTTGTAGCTATACGGACATTGCGTTCGATCTCTTCAATAGCAGCTGTTTCATCAGAAGTCTGAGGCTGTATAGCGGCGAGCTCTTTTAACTCAATTTCAGCATTTTTTGTATACTGTTCGCGCTCAGTTATCTTATTCAGGTACTTTTCAATACGCTTGCCAAGTTTTTTTATGAGCTTGTTAGAGAATTTAATTTCTCTAACTTTTTCACATACTTTTTCTTTGTTTTCGCGTACCTTCTGTAACATTTCAGCCTTCTTTTTCGGATTGGCTAAAAGAGATCGGTAGCTTAAATAGATTTTTTCTTCGTTGTTTAACAGTGCGCGTATTTCACCAATAATATCGAGCAGCTTTTTGTTTTCAGAATCGAGCATGGGCAGATTTTCTTCATCAAATTCAGAAAATTGCACAATATCTTTGAGTGTTAACGTATTTTTCTGTAAACGATCCCCAATTGAAAGGAGCTCTTTATAAATAAAAGGAAAGCGGGATATAACATTGATAGACTCAGCTTTGCTCGTTGCTATCATCGATGATATAACTGACTCCGTCTTTTTATTTAAAAGAGGGATTTTGCCAATATCACGTAAATAACATTTAACGGCATCGGTTGTCTGAGCCGATGGACTTGTTTCGCGAACCTCTTCGTCATCCTCGCCATCCTCGTCCTCTTCGTCCTGTTCAGGAGCCATTAAGGAGGTGTCGAGTTGAGCGCGCAATTTTATGCGCGGTGATGTTTCATCTTCGAGCAGACCGCCTTTGGTTTCGGCGTCGTCGTCGAGCTCTTTTTGCATAACGAGCTCGATGTGCTCCTGCTCAATTCTGCGTAAAAGGTTGTTCGTTTCAGTTTCTGAAAAATTGTTCTCTTCGCTAAACTCAATAACCTCTTCGTAGGTTATCACATTGTTCTTTTTACTTTTAAAAATGAGTTCTTCTACCAACTCTTTTTTAAGGTCATGCGATGATCCGTTTGAGCCAAGGCTATTCGGTTTTCTTGCGGAAGTTTTAGGCGTAGACTTTGTGGTTTTTTTTTTCATTTTTATTGCCTCTACCTTACATAAGATCTGTTGGCACAATTGCTTGTTTTAATTCTAAAAACTCGCGCATTATCTTCTCAATAGCCTCTTTATTATCATCTCGGTTTGCCTGAGCTAACTGATCTTTAAGGGTATGCGCAATCTTTTTCCAATGTTTGCGCTGCAATTGTGCGACAAGGCTAGCAAATTCTTGCGGCTGCACTTCTTGTTCTTCTGCCATCAAAATACTGCTTATCAGCTGCTGTTCTTGCGTTGTTAACATCTCGAAAAACGAGCTAAACGTAAACGAAGGGTCTGTTTTTTGCTCTTGTGCCAACCTTGAAAGAATGGCCCCCCATGAATCAGGGAAGAAATAGGGAAGAAAAGAGCTTAATTTACCGTTTAATAGCTGAACATTGTTCATAATAGCAAAAAAGATTTTCTTTTCCAGTCTTTGGTCAAATTCGCCCTTTGAATCAGGTAAAATGACGGGTTCGGTCGGGGGCAAGGAATTTTTAGGTTCCGAGCTTTTCAACTCTTTTTCAAGGGTCGCGACGGGTATCTGGACGATAGCGGATGTTCGTTGCAGCAAAAGGTCCCTCTTGAGCTCATCATCTATTAAAGCGATGATATGGAGTATTTTGCGGGTTAGGCGTAATTTTTCTCGCAATGGTTGATCGCTAAACTGGTTCCCCAGCGTTTCGACAAAAAAGATGAGTATATCGGTTGCTTTATCAATATAAGGGGTCAGATCATTATTGCCCTGTAAAAATGAGGCAGGATCATCTCCGGTCGGCAGACAGATAACATACGGGTCTATGCTAGCCTGCCATGAAAGCTCGGCAAGGCGCAGAATAGCCTCTTGCCCTGCATTGTCACCATCATATAAGGCAAAAACACGATGAGCATACCGTGATAGCAGGGTTAAATGTTCAACGGTGCAGGCTGTGCCAAGCGTGGCAACCGTATTTTCATACCCATGCTGTATCATGGCGACGCAGTCTGTATACCCTTCGACCAAAAAAACAGCATTATTTTTTTGAATAGATTTTTTTGCAATATCAAGACCAAACAGCAGGGAGCCTTTGGTGAAAAATTGGTTTTCGCTTGAATTGTAATATTTTGCGCGTGTATCGTCCGGTTTAAAAATACGTCCGCCAAAACCGCAAAAGCGGCCTAGGGGGTCAGTTATGGGAAAAATAATGCGCTCTTCAAATGCCGAGTAGAGCACAGTCTTCCCTTGCTTGAGGATGCCAGCTCGCACAAGATCATCAGCTAGAAGGGCATGCTGCTTCATGTAGGTCAGCAAGGAGCGTATACCCTGTATACCACCAGGGAAATAACCGATAGTAAATAGCTGTTGGGATTGCTTATTAATGTCCCGTTTCTGCAGGTACTGCAACGCTGCAGGCGACTGTTCAAGCATAAGATGACACCATTGAGCCACCAGCTTGCAGACGGTAAAATAGCGTTCTTTCTCTTGAGCTTCTTTCTGGTACCCCTCAGTGCTATTTTCTGGCAGGGTAAGATTATAGCGATTGGCCAAGTGCTGTACAGCTTCTAAAGGCGTGCAGTTTTCTATCTTGGCAATAAAGTTGATAAGGTCGCCACCAGAGTGACAGCCGAAACAATAGAAGATCCCCTTGTTGGGACTTACGGTAAACGAGGCTGTTTTTTCATGGTGAAAAGGGCAATGGCCTTTCCAATAAAGACCCGCACGCTTTAGGCTCGTGTACTCTTGTATAACATCTAAAATGTTGAGCTGATTTTTAATAAAAATGAATGCGCTCATAGTGGCCTGCCGTCCGCCGGTGCTCTGTTTTGAGCTATGGCGGGATTTAAGCGAGCTGCTTTGCTGGCTATTCCGAACCCAATGAGCCCTAGGCAAAGTAACAGCAGAGCAATCCACTGATGTATTGAGATTGCGCTAAGCAGGGGGTGACTATAAAATTCTTGATCGCCGCGGAAAAAATCAACGCAAAAACGCTCCGCATTGCTCATCATCAGATAAAGGGCAAAAAGCTGCCCCTGATGCATATTCTTGGTATTGTATACCCAGCGTAGAGCAACAAAGATCATCAGCAGCAGCGCTGCGCTATACAGTTGCGTTGGGTGGGTCGCAAGCCAACAAGTAGGAAAAGCTCGTCCATAGCAGCAACCCGCTAAAAAGCAGCCAATGCGGGAAATACTTTGTAGCAATGGGGCGTTAATACCAATAAGGTCCAGGCAGGGCAATACGGGGATATGGTGACGCCAGAGATAAAAGGGTGCAAAAATCCCGCATGCCAGTACGCTGCCCAGCAGAGACAGGCCGCCTTGCCAGACGTTAAATAGGTCGTACCAGTTGTCCAGTGTGTGCCATTGTGTCAGGACATAGAGCAATCGGCCGCCTACCACCGCCCAAAAAGTACCCATAATCACCAGGTCCATTAAGGCATCGCTCGACATATATTTTTTGCGCAGCGGGTGCCGATTGGCAGTCCATACGAAGGCAATGACGCCAAGCGCTATCATCAGGCCGTAGCTATGAATTGAAAAAGGGCCATACAAGTGCAAAATTTCGGGGTACATACTACCTTAGCGTTTCAGGGTCAAGACACAATATCATGAGAAAAGTATAGCATGTCTCCCATAAAAAATAGAGCCTTTTTGGAAATCCCTACCCCAGGAAGGACGGGCTTTGATCCATTCGTGCCCGGCGCTCTTTTATACTATTCTATATGAAATTGCATTTGTTGTAGTAACTTCTTGACAACCTTTTTTATTCTCCTACATTTAAGTGCGGAACTTTGAGCTATAAGGAACGCAGCAGAGTTAATTCAGTATTCTAG
>CAZHJT010000035.1:0-3285 GCA_964533545.1 uncultured Pseudomonadota bacterium
GACCCATCGTTTGGTACTGGGGGCATAGTCACAACACCAATAGGCACAAATCCTATCGCCAAGGATGTTGCGCTGCAACCTGATGGTAAAATACTCATAACAGGATATACTAGTATTGTCGGTGTTTACACTATTTTTGTTGCTCGCTATAACACTGATGGCACGCTTGACAATTCTTTTGATACCGACGGCATACAACTCACTCAAATTGGCGGATTAGCTCTAGGTGATGGCATTGCCGTGCAACCCGATGGTAAAATTGTCGTTGCAGGCTTGGGAAACTCTGGCGAATTTGCCGTTGTTCGCTATAACAGTGACGGCACCCCTGACAGTTCATTTGGCGCTGGCGGTATAACGACAACCCCAATTGGGTCAACTGCTGAAGGTACCTCCCTCGTTCTTCAAGCTGATGGTACAATACTGGTAGCAGGCGTTGCTGTTTCTGGCGGAACGCAGCAATTTGCTCTTGCCCGCTATAACACAAACGGCACTATCGACACCTCATTTGGCACTGGCGGCTTTACGCTGACACCTATAGGGGATCTCAGCATTGCAACATCAGTCGACTTACAATCTGATGGTAAAATTGTGCTTGGTGGATATTCTACAAGCGCGTCCATTACTAGCTTCGCCCTTGCTCGCTACACAACCAACGGCTTATTAGATACTACTTTTGGTGCTTCAGGAATCGTCACCACAACTATAACAAACTCGTCTTTTGCGCAAGGCATCGTGATACAGCCTGACGATAAGATCATTGCTGCTGGCAAAACTGTTATTGCTCTTGTTAGTGCTGATTTCGCGCTGGCCCGTTATCTTCCGAACGGAACATTAGATGCCACGTTTGGCTCCGGCGGCATTGTAACCACCTCAATCCTGATTGGCGATGATGCTCATGCGATAGCATTGCAACCTGATGGTAAAATCGTTGTTGCTGGTACATCCTTCAATGGATCAGCCAACCTATTTGCAGTTGCGCGCTACAACGGTGATCCAACATCACTACGTTGCTCTTTGGCTTTGATTAATAAATATGGTCCACGATTGTAATTGATAGTAACTTTATTCTTGCATCGCAAGCGAGTACGAATCGTAAAACCAATCGCTTCGTACTCGCTTTCCTTTTCTACCTACTCACACCCCCATGACGCGATAACATCAGGGTCACAGCCACATCGAAATTCTTGTTGAGCAGCCTCTTTTAACAAGGGGCAAAATTCTGCCAAGAGACGATTCTGTCTTTCTAAAGACTCATTCGCCTGCTGCAAGCGAGAATGTTCGCGGCAGCAGTGCAGATGAGGATCCTGTTCGCCCCGTTGCTGACAAACGGCAAGCGTTACGCCCAATGCGGTAGCTTGTGCCTGTAAAGCGCGGTTCTCTTGTGCTAGCCGTTCTTTCTGATCATACACCTTCTTTACCGCTACGGCTGCTGCAACAGAGCCGAGTACGCCAAATGCTGCCGTAACGTTACTAGATTCTGAGCAAACAGAACTCTTGTCCCCTGCCCTCAACGATACAGACAGCAGGAGCACAGAATAAAACATCGCACTATATGATCTTTTCATTGCTCACACTCCCGCTTAATAAATCAGTGTCTACACAAGACCAGAAGCTACTGCTACTACTTGCCCCAGCCAAACGCGTTGAACACACCATCAATAACACGACGCCCATAGACGGTGACCGGCTCGGCAATAAGATGCGTTACTATATTCGAGCCTACCGTGATCGCTTTTTGTGCCGCTCGTGACCCATATTCATATACCACCGCTTGGCGCGCAATATCGACAGCTGTCGACAGCGTAATACCAGCAATAAGCTGCGTCTGTGGTGAAAGCGTTCCCTCTTGGTATGCCTGCACCGTCGTCACCACACCACCAAGCGCAATAAGTGCAACCGCCAATGAACTTACCCGCTCTTTAGTCTGAGCAGCAGCGCGGGCCTGTTCACGTGACTGTATGCCGGCAGTTATCTTCTGTTTTATTTTTTTATGCCCTGCAACGGGAGCAATATACTGCATAGCAGTGTTACACATATCCTGTACGATAGGCATCGAAGTGGCAACCAGCCCAGCATAGGCGATCGATTTTTGATCATCCGATAAATCTGGTGAGAAATAGGCAACTGCAACACCGGTAACTGCCCCACCGAGCATAAGCGGTTTCGCGTAGACCGATTGGGATGCAAGTAATGTCGCAGAAGAGGCGCTGCTTGCCAATGTCGCCACACTACCAGTAACGGCAGACAGCGGGATGCTCTTGGTAAATGATTCCAAGTATGCAGCGGGCGCACCCTTGTCAGGTATAGCTTGTGAAGCAAGAAGCAGATACGCGATGGCTATGCCTTCGCTCACAGCAAGCAGTAGATAGGGATTCTTCATCGTGGTAGCCAACGCAGAAACTGCAGTAGGCGCAGCATAGCTCGCCACTAAAGCATCGGGGAAGATGGCAAGCGCTTGACCTGATATCTCAGGCAGCTGCGCAACAGAAATCATATCCCTTGACGCGACCGGCGTTACGTTCATAAGAGAGGCCACATCGGGCAACGTCTGATTCACGCGCACAACATCTTGTGCTGCTGCTGTAAGACTGCCAGCTATCATAACAATAACTAGCGCACGGCTCATCTTAATCAACATATCTGCCCCCTGCGACTTATTAATTTCTATATTGCATACAAAATAATAAATCGAGCAGATAAATTGCAACAATAGTAATTTACTGGCAAAAAAACAGCCCAGGAATTACTCCGAAACTGTTAACATTAGTTGGAAGAAGAATAGTAAAGCTGGGCATCATCTTACGATGCCTCAGGTCACTTGATTGCGTCTCGCATAAATCGTGCCGGATCCGATTCAACAATAGATTGAAGAGCAAAATCGGTAGTTATCTTAAATTTCGTTGCGCCATACCCAGGAACATAATCGAACGGTGTTATAATCATCGGGCCAGAGGTCGTATTGATCCGTGTCTCTGGCATAGTAAGACCAGGCACCGTGAATGGCTTATATTTTTTAGGAAACGCTTGCTTAAAATTAGTGACGGTATCTAACAAGGTCTCGCCTCTATGAAAAGCATACCTTGTTTCACCATAACCATATACTCTACACTCGGCATTATCTGCACATATATCATGAAACACAAACGTTCTTATTTCTGCTTTCCGTGCATCCTTAAAACAGGCGTGGAAATGCACATGACCAACGATATCCGACGCTGCAACCTGAAATACCCGTAATACTGCTACTGGCGACTCAAGAACAATCTTGTTATCTCTCACGTGCTT
>CAZHJT010000035.1:3295-11355 GCA_964533545.1 uncultured Pseudomonadota bacterium
AACTTTATTCTCGTAAGCAGTCGCTACAATAAGATCGGTTATTGCAGCGGGGAAAAAAGCGTCTAACTGACCCACTATCTGTGTGGCTTGGCCAACTGGATCGGCAACTTCTACAGGCGCACTTTTCTTTTTTACCAATCGCGATACTGCAGCGCGGAAACGATTACGGTTATTGCTTCGCTCAGATGCTACCGAAAATCCGGAAAAAAGAACAAGTAGCAACACGTAATACACGACGCGTTTCCTTTGCTTGATAAAGAATTGTTATACACTCAGCTCTTCCGGGTCGTCCGGAATAAAACCATTAATCTGTGAGTTCCAAAGGCGCCAATATTTACCTTTAAGCGCGAGCAGCTGCTCATGGGAGCCATCTTCAGCAACACGCCCTTCCTCAAGTAAAATAATGCGATCCATCGAAAGCAACGTAGATAGTCGATGCGCAATCACTATGGTCGTACGCCCTTGCGCAAGACGATCAACACTCTCTTGGATGTGTCGTTCAGTCACCGAATCGAGCGCACTGGTTGCTTCATCCATAACCAAAATAGGAGCATTGCGCAAAAAGGCTCGTGCTATGGCAAGCCGTTGCCGCTGGCCGCCCGACAACTTCACGCCGCGATCGCCAACCAAAGCTTCATAACCACCAGCAACACAAGCGATAAAATCACTCGCATGCGCCTGCTCGGCCGCAGCATAGACCTGCTCTGGCGAACTGCCTTCTAACTTACCATACGCTATGTTTTCATAGAGAGTACGATGAAATAAGCCCGGATCTTGTGGAATCAGCGCAATGGCATCACGTACACTTTCTTGCGTGACCTGCGCAATATCCTGATCATCGATCGTAATGCGACCACCCTGCAGATCATACAGGCGCAACAAAAGGTTGACGAGCGTTGTTTTACCACTGCCCGAATAACCAACCAGTCCTATCTTTTGACCTGCCGGTATCTCAAGTGAAAAATTGGTAAATAATGGCTGCTGCTCAGCATACGAGAATACAAGATGTTCAAAATGAATCGCGCCCTTGCTTACGTGCAATGGTGCTGCATGCGCACCATCAAGCACCGTTTGAGGCACCATTAAGGTGGTAACCGCCTGTGAAATCTCACCAAAAACTTTGATCGCCTTCATAACATCTTGATTCAATGACCAAAGCTGCATAGCAAACGCATTGCCGATCGTAAAGACCAATGCAATATCGCCCAGCGTTATGTAGCCGCGATGAAAACCAGCAATGAGCAACCATATCGTAAAGATCTCACGAATAAGCCACAAAATAGTAAATTGCAGGAAGCAAAGCTTTAACAATGCTTTGTTACGCATCTCAGCTTGATCGATCCATTGCCCCCAGCGTGCATGCAAACGCTGCTGCTCATAGACTCTGCCACCAAAAAGGCGCACCGCAAAGAAGTTAGAAACAACATCAGTAATCTGTCCGGTAATGCCCGATCTAGTTTCAGCAGCAGCTTCTGACATATCATGTATAGAGCGTGCCGTATAAAGAGAACTGACCAGCACAAGTACCATCCAGATACTCATCACCAAAGCAACCCAGGGCACCATGATCCACAACATGGTCAATGCTATGAAAAACATGCAGAACGTATATAAAAAACGTTCTACAAAAATATCAAATAGATCCGGTATGCCGCGCGCAACATCATTGATCTTGTTCGTCAATGCCCCAGCAAAATGGTGCTGATAAAAAACATGCGAATGGCCTGCAAGATACTGCACCAAAAATTCCGCTGTTGATGCTTCAAGTGCTGGCCTGCTACGGACTTTAATCCAATCGACAAGACGGAACAAGAGTGATGCAACGGCAGAATCAGCAAAATAGAGGCTGACGGGCAACCACATGGTGGTTATACCTGCCGTCGTTGAGCTATTAAGCGCATCCAATACCCATTTTATAAGGTAGGCATAGAGCGACCAATCGGCCGCCAAGATCATCACTAATCCCGCTATGCTGAGCAGATACCAACGATACGGGTAGGTCACGCTTCGTATAACCCGAGCCACATTCCACATTGCACACCGCTTTATCTTTTATCTGTCACCCAACGATCACCGCACATCTGCCACACAGCTGATCCGGATTGTCCGTCTGCTGCCACTGCCAACAACGTGGACACTTACTACCGTGTGCACGCTCAACATGTACAAAAAAGCCTTTGACCGCTGTCGGCGCACAATCCTGCCTATCACCGGCAACAATCACGTCTGACGCTATAAAAAACTCTTTAAAGAAAGGTACACTACCTTGCCATGACCTGACAATACTCTCAAATAACAGAGCAGAATTCTGCAGTAGTTCAGCATCAAAATACAAGGTTATGTGTGCTTCAAGTGGATGCTTAATAATCCCTTGTTCTCGCAATGGCTCAACTGCTTTCAGTACCGCTGTACGAATCTGTTTGAGCTGCTGCCATTGAGTCATCATACCATCACGCTCTGCACCAAAAAGAGCTCGCGATGCTGCAAACTGCTGTAGATGAATCGATGCTGTTTTATCTTTCTGATACTGATCTGACAGCTGTTCTGCGGTAAATGACATAATCGGTGCCGTAAGTCGCGTGAGCGTGTCAAGTATATGCCAATAGGCTGTTTGCGCAGACCGACGCGCATGTCCATCAGCCTTTTCTACGTACAAGCGATCTTTCGTCACATCAAGATAAAAAGCGCTCAAATCGGTTGCACAAAAATCGGCAAGCGTATGAAACACGGCGGTGAACTCAACGTTCTTATACTGCTCTATGATCGTTAGATTGAGTTCATGCGTCAGCTGCATCGCGTACTGGTCGACAACAAAAAGCTTGTCGAAAGGAACCGCATCGCTTGCATACTCAAAATCATACAGATTCGATAGCAAGAAACGACAGGTATTTCTTATTTTACGAAACACCTCTTTGACGTTCGTCATCAACAAGTCTGATACCACCGCTTCGCTACGGCAATCAATACTTGCTGCCCACAGACGTACACCATCGGTGCCCAATTCTTTAATTAATTCTTGTGGCGCAACCCCGTTGTTGAGTGATTTGGACATTTTGCGCCCTTGACTGTCGACGGTAAATCCATGCGTAACGATCTGACGCATCGGCGCACGCCCTTCAAGTACCACACTCGTCAACAATGAGCTTTGAAACCATCCGCGATGCTGATCTTTACCTTCTAAATAGAGATCTGCAGGGAAAAGATTGTTCGGCACCAATACAGCAGCATGACTGACGCCAGAATCGAACCAGACATCTAAAATGTCTCGCTCTTTGACAAATGCTGTCGACGCACAGTTGACACACGCGTGCCCTGCTGGCAATAAGGTCTCGATGGCAACGGTATCCCAATATTCGATGCCATGCTGAGCAACAGCATACGCAACGGTATGAATAAACTCTTTATTCGTATACGCATGATCACACTGAACGCACAACAATGCCGGAATCGGCACACCCCACACACGTTGTCGCGACAAACACCATTCAAGACGCCCGTCTATGGTGGCTTTCAGACGGTTGGCTGAACTTTCTGGCAGCATATTGATCGTATCAACTTCAGCAAGCGCTTTCTGCTTTAACGACCCTTGCGACAAATCACAAAACCATTGGCGTGTTGCGCGAAAAATTAAGCCATTACGACAACGCCAACAATGTGGGTAGGAGTGACGCAAGGTGGTTTTGAAAAACATGCGCCCACATTCCACTAATTTTTTAATAACCCAAATTTGGCCGTCGGCAACACTCATGCCTTCAAGCTCTTGAGGCATGATTCCTTTTGTGTAGCGACCGTCGACACTGATTGGTGAGAAAATTTCTAAATTGTTACGTACACCAAATTCATAATCTTCTGGACCGCAGCCAGGCGCTTGATGCACGCAAGCAGTACCATCTTCAAGCGATACGAGCGGATTAAGTAATACAGGTACCACAAGATTCTGCACAAAAGGATGTTCTACCGTGGCCCTGTGCGCAACTAAATCATTCGATGCCACCTGCGCAACGATGTTAACCGGCGCTTCAACAAGCGCCGCAACACGATTCGCAAGCTCTTGAGCAACCATCACATAGTGGCCATTGATTTCAAGTAGCACGTACTGAGCATCGGGACGAATGGCAACCGCACGATTTAATGGCAATGTCCAAGGCGTGGTCGTCCAGACAAGCAGATTAACCGGTTTGCCAGCAAGTTCGGGCAACACCGCCGCGACCGTTTTATCATCAAGTTTAAACAATACGTAAACCGACGGATCTTTACGCTCTTGATGTTCGATTTCAGCAGATGCCAAGACCGTTTTACATGACATACACCAAGGCACCGTTTTATCTTTGCGCTCGATATACCCTTGGTCCAAGAACTGCCCAAATGAACGCATAATGGTAGCTTCATACGATGGCGCCATCGTCAAGTAAGGATTGCCCCAATCCATCACCACACCAAGCTGTTTGAACTCGTTGCGCTGCACATCGATCCAATGGTTCGCATAGGCACGGCATGCTACCTTCAGATCATGTGGCGTCAAATTGGGTTGTTCATCACTGACCCGTTTTTCAATAGGCAGTCCATGGCAGTCCCAACCAGGAATAACCGGCACATGTTTGCCGAGCATACGTTGTGATTTCGTAACGATATCTTTCAGAATCTTATTATAGGCGTGTCCCAAGTGAATGTTGCCATTTGCGTATGGTGGTCCATCATGCAAAATAAACTGCTCAGCGCCCTTGTTGCACTCAAACGTTTTTGCATAGAGTTGCTCTTTCTCCCAGCGCTCAACCATCAGCGGATCATCTACTAACGCATTGGGACGAATAGGGAACTCAGTGCGTGGCAAATTTAAGCTGTCTTTGAAATTTTTTGCAGAATCAGGCTTCAATGGTTGATTCATAAATAAGTTCCTACTTTGTGTTTACCATCATTTTTTCAAGTTCTTTGTTCACTGCACTCATTACGGTCGTTGCCATTATCACACGAGTAGCACGCGGTGTAAAACCGGCATACAAGGTGCGCATAGTTTCTTGTCGGTAAACATCCCGTACATTAGTATATCTCTCTTTTGCAAGATCTGCCTGCAATTTTGTTTTGATCGTATCGGCTGAGTGCGTTACACCAGCGGCAACAAGACCTGCAGCAGCTCCACCTGCAACGGTAGCTAACGGCTCATGCAATCCTGCATCGGTCAATTTTTTGCTTAAGGCTGGACCGCCAGCTAAATAACCTGCTGTAAATCCTCCATCACGCACAGCAGCACATGATATGGCTCGCTTAAAGATACGAAATCCATACTGCTTCTTTACAGCACTGAATGTTGCAGCTAACGTCGCTTTATTTTTTTGTTGCTGGATCATCAACAATTCGCTGGGCCCACCCACGCTCGCAGAAAAAGCTCCAGCTCCAGTAGCTGCTAACAACTTTTTACTGTCGGACAAATCCTGGCGCTGTTCATCTTGTAAGCCACGCTTGGCAAGTTCAAAAGCACCCATTTGGACCGCCGTTATAGGCATCATACTACCAGCATTAACGCCAAAGCCACGATACAGATCCGTCGGCCTCAACGAAAGCTTCTCACCTCGTTGTAACCTATTTTTCATGTCGACTAATGGCTGATCAACCACGACTTCAACTATTCCTGTTACACTTCCTCGTACAAGGCCTTGCACAAAATTCTTGGCAGTATCATCTTCCATACTATGCGCTCTTGATGCACATAATAAAACTGCAGCACACAACATATTCAAAGCGTGACTATAATTCATAAAAAAACCCTCAATCGTAGATAGAGTACTCTATACAAGCGCAACAAAAAAGCTGTAATTAAAGAAAGAGTGAGAATGCCTTTACAGGCTAATAATGGCGAAAGAGAGGGGAAGAATAGACGCAGAAGGAGACACCTGATGTACACAGACCATAGGGGCATGTAATGATACATGAGCAAAACTACTCATAACGGCTCCAAACAAGAAAAAAGACTGCACTATGCAGTAATATATGTCCCATAATGCCACAATAAACCAATAAGGGCAATGAGCGATTACCTGCTTTACTATGGTAAAATCGGTTACTTCTAGATACAGTATACGTAGGTGTATTTTTTGACCAACGTTGAAAATAGAGTCCCATGAACATAGAAAAAAAAATCGGCATTTGGGGCTTCAGCAGAGTTGGCTCTGCCGCAGCTCGTTATTATCTCCACCACGGCGTACGGCCCGGTATTTTTGATGCCAGCCCACTCAGCACTGAGCAACAGGCATGGTGCGCTGAGCACAACCTGCGCGTATGGCAGCCGAACACACTTGAATCTTTTTTGCAACAGCACGACGCCATCGTGCCAAGTCCAGGAATCGATCTACGACCGTATCAGGCGTATGCGCATAAATGGATCAGCGAGTTCGATCTGTTCTGTGACGCCTATCAACAACCGATCATTGGCATCACCGGCAGCATTGGCAAAACGAGCATCACGCATCTGTTGAGTCAACTGCTCACCCGTGTGCATGGCAGTATTGCCACCGGAGGCAACATTGGTATTGGCATGCTCGATCTGCTGACAAGCGATACACAGACTGCGCTCGCGTTGTTAGAACTTTCAAGCTTTCAACTTGAGCTGGTGCAAACAGGCGCTCCCGATCTGGCCATTATTACCAATATGCACCCCAATCATCTTGACCGACATGGCACGATGGGCGCATACATGGCTGCAAAAACAGGTATATACCGACACCAGACCAACACGCAAAAACTATTGATGCCGTATGAGTGCTGGCAGGAGCTGTGTGCGATAACACCACCACAGGGACAGCTCTATCTTTTTGTCACCACACCAACGGACGCAGCGCCCGATCTGCCGGCTAGTTGCAGCGGTATCTTTTTTCAAAATACTGAGCATCACCTTATGTATCGTGATGCGACTGGCACCACAATGCTGCTCGATCTGCATGCATTGCCACAGATAACCTTTGTGCAAAACTGGCTCATCATTGCAAGTGCTGCGCAGCTCCTTGGTGTTGATCTAAAACAGCTACTGGCCCACGCACCCTCATTCTCATTGCCTGCTCATCGCCTTGAACACGTAGCGTCAGTAGACGGCGTCAGCTTTTATAACGATTCAAAAGCAACAACAGTAATGTCGATGCTCGCTGCTGTTGCCGCAGTGTCAGGTGGTAAAAAATCGGTACATCTCTTTATGGGTGGACTTAGCAAAGGAGTTGATCGCGAGCCTGCCATTGCGCAATTGCGTGACACACTCGTGCATGCCTACTGTTTCGGTGCCGAAGCGGCAACGCTCTCTGCGCTATGCACCAAACATGGTATTGCAAGCTCATCACACGCAACGCTTGAAGAGGCTTTTGCGCACTGTATACCGCAGGTCAGCGCCGACCAAGTTGTCCTGCTCTCACCAGGCGGCGCTAGTTATGATCTGTTTACTGATTATGAAGAGCGCGGCAGACGGTTTGTTGAACTGGTCAAGCAGCATGCACAGATTATGGAATAAGAACCAGCACGAGCGGAAATTCTGTCGATAAGCGCATGTTCTTTCTAATGATGGCATGGACTTATCAGCATAACCGCGCTCGCAACCGCCACAGGAAGACTAAAGCAAACGACAGCTCCAACTGCCGCACACAGTGATGCTGACATCCATCGTCTCTCTTTCTGTTTGATCTCTTGCAACGTAATATCTCGGATAATATCGGGTGACGTTTGACTGATCAAAGACGTCAATTGTTGCGTGAACTTTTGCTGACTTGCTAAAGATGCACCAGTAGCCAGTGCCTCGTCAGCAGCATCACTCAACGGAGAGAGATCTTGGCTGTTTTGTAAACGAGCTAATAAATCATTCATTTTTTGGTCTTTTAATGGAAGCGTCATACATCTGTTGCCTAACGGTATCTTCACCTCTTGTGAACCAAAAAGAGAGCAACTAAACCCTAAACTTATAATCGCAAAAAAGAGAATCTTCATGAACAAAACTCCTGACTGATATAGCAAGCCACACTAAGACTCGCACGCTGGATCCCCGTTTCCACGGGGATGACCCGAGAATAGCATATTTCGTACTTACC
>CAZHJT010000036.1:0-10668 GCA_964533545.1 uncultured Pseudomonadota bacterium
CTAAATTCTAGCTATATACAAAATTTATCTGAGCAATTTCAGACATCTGAAAACTTCGAAAGTTATATGCATTTTGTGATAGGTTCAGTTGATGGAAATATTGATATCATTTCTTCTATAGAACCAGTGATTATTGAAACAGATATTTCTGCTAACGATAGGAGCCAAGAATGAATAATAGCACCATTAGTTTTGAAGAATTTGAGCATGCGGTCATGCAAAAAATATTAGAAGAAGATACTTCGGTTAATCGAATACTTCGTGAACAGTATAAAAAAGCACACGTTGCTAGCAGAGATTTTACCGGTGTAGGTTTTTTTACCGATTTTCACCTCCCAGAAAATATTGTTAAAGTAACAGAACCTGTTGAGTATGCCTATGGTGATGTACATTGTGATCTAAATGGTGCTCTGTGTGGTTTTATTTTATTCATAAAAGATGGCGTCATGATATGCCTAGAAGGTTATACCTATGGCGAGCTCTGGCCCAACGTTATAACAAGTTACAACCTTTATCATGACTAAAAAGATGGATCATCGCCTAACAGAATTGCAGGCCTTTCATGCCATGCAAAAATTCTTAGAGCTCTATTATGAAAGAACTCATTCCGATGATGTAGGATCGCTGCTGGGTGACTTGCAGTTAACTTCAGAAAATGAGCCTTTTGATCCGGCAGCTTGGGATGATTGGATCAATTCTGTCAACGCGGTCTTGAGCGAACGCAAAAACAAGTAAAAATAGGTGCCATCTTTGAAAATTCGGTTAAACTAGATCCCCATACTATAAAACGTCTTTTTACGATTGGCATATACCATGGCACACACCTATTTAATGTTACCGCGTTCTTTACAACAGTTTTGGTTAGCAAGCCTTATCGCTTGTTGCTTGCCCTACAATCTTGCAGGCAGCGCCCTCAGCAATCCACAGATCTCGCTAACATCAAAGCCTATTGGCGAAACAACCCTTGCGCTGACCGTCAACATCCAGGTTCCTGCAGGTGCACATCTGTATCGCGATTATCTTGCGCTGTCGGTGGACAACCCAGCCGTTACCTTGAGTGACTGGCAGGCGTCTGAAGAAGCACGATCAGCCTATGATGCTACTTTTAAAACAACTAAAAAAATATTTGATCATGATCTGACACTGACGCTACAAGCAGAGCGCACCGCAACGCTGCATGGGCAAGCGCGCCTGCATGTTACCTACTATCTCAGCAGCAATAAAGGGATTACCAAAACATCCTTCCCGTTACCTTTTGTAGAAGAACAGAAGCAAGAGCAAATCACCACCACAGCACCAACAGTTCCAGCACACGCAGATACCGTTACCCTGCCGCTGACAACACCACCACACATAGCACAACCGACACCCTCCATCTCATACACTGAACAGCTTTCACTGCTTATCAGTAGCACCAACAAACTCTGGGTACGGCTTATATTAGCATTATTATTGGGCACCCTTATGAGCCTTACACCATGCATTTACCCAATGATTCCTATTACCGTTGGCATTTTACAAGCACAAGGGAGCCGCTCATTGCTGAGAAGCCTTTTATTGTCGCTGGCATACACCGTCGGTATTGCAACGACCTTTTCTTTGCTTGGTCTTGCTGCAGCAACAACTGGGCAGATGTTTGGTGCCTTTATGGCAAACCCGTTTGTTATACTCTTTATCGTTGCGCTGCTTGCCTACCTTGGATTTGCTATGCTAGGCTTTTACGAAATGTATGTACCATCATTTTTAAAATCACGTTCTAACCAATCGGCTGATGGCTCATTAAGCTCAGCATTCCTATTTGGTGTAGCAAGCGGTACCGTTGCTTCTCCATGCTTATCGCCAGGGTTGGTACTGCTGCTAAGCATTGTAACGACGCTAAAAAGCACGCTCATGGGCTTCCTGCTCCTGTTTATGTTTGGCGTTGGCCTCAGCCTCCCACTACTTATTATTGGCACGTTCTCTTCGTCATTGGCACTCTTGCCACGCGCAGGTATGTGGATGGTAGAAGTTAAGAAATTTTTCGGGTTTATGTTGTTCGGTATGTGTTTTTATTTTTTAAAACCGCTGGTCCCTGCACCCTATTTACTAAGTGCATTGGCACTCTTTCTCTTGATCTCTGGGCTCGTATACCTGTATTACGAAAACAAAAAGCGTCCCGGCGTATGGCGCTCTTTGGCGGGCATCTTGGCAATATTTTTGATTGCTAGCTCAATCGTCGTTGCATCACAAGCATATAAAGCATATCTCATGATACAAGAATGTACGGTCGATTGCTCCCACTGGCAAACAAACTATGCGCATACACTAACGGATGCGCAGACCTGTATCAAACGCCTCTTTATTGATGTGGGCGCAAGCTTCTGCTCAATCTGTACCGCAATCGACAAGAAAGTTCTTGCTCACCCAACCATCGAAGCTGCCTTGAAACGCTTTTGTTGCGTAAAAATTGATGGCGCCAATGATCCTGACAACGCTATCAAGCTATTACAGGAAAAGTATGGCGTTGTTGGATTCCCAACCTTCTTATTAATCGATGCGCAGACAGGCACTTTAATTAAACGCTGGGGCAGTGAGTTGTATGAGGTAGATATTCAAGCATTTGCCGATGAGCTTGCAGCGCTGGCAATAAAATAGGGCTCTCATGCGTAAGATCTGTGAGTAATTACCCTATACCCTTGACATTGCCATACAAATAGAAATATAATTACGACAAGAATGGCTCACTCAATCCATAAAAAAACGAAGGGACCTATTGTATGAAAATATACCTGAAAAAACTGCTATTGGCCGCATGCGCTGTCGTAGGGATCATGCCATTTGCCCCGGTTAAAGCAAGCGAAAGCCCCTCGTTGGTGCGCAGAAAATTGGATTTTGGGTCTCCAGACGAAGAAACAACTGATTTGAGTGCTACGGTTGCAGCCTGTTCACTGGCCAAAGAAGCACCTGCAGTGAGTACACCAAAGAAAGCACCGGCCGTATCCCCATTTTTTGCAGGGACACGGTATGAAGAAGCTGCTAAAAAAGAGCAATACAGAAAGTACTTTAAAAGAGATGCAAAACTTGAACACCAACGGATCAGACGTGAGAGCGAGCCACTTTCAGACAATGATTAGAATTTTCAGTGTTAATGATCTGAAAAAAGGGAGCTTTTTACGGCTCCCTTTCTCTCTATTATCGCTGTTTTTTAAACTCGTCGTGGCGCCCAACCTGCTTTTTGTCATCTTCTAGTTTACGCTTATGCTCATGCAATTGACGGTACATAACATCGATGACATGATCAAGCGCTTCATAAAAATCAACGCCCTCTTTCTCAGAGTGTGTGACCAGATCATAGTGCGGCGACTTTACCCGCAACTCGATACGATGATGCTCATGCACTTTAGATGGCTCGAATATCAGATCGATATAGATAGGACGCTGCTCATGCTCAAGAAAATGCTCGATTTTTGCAAGCTGTTGATGAGCATGTTGTTCCATCGCCTCAGATGTGTCCATATGCCTAAAGGTAATACGCTTATGCATGAAAAGCCCCTTTTGATTAAGGTAACGACAGCCTCTATTATGACGCTTTCCAGTGTACAAAAACGGATGGCACTATAGCAACTACCCTTTTTTGCGAACAAAAAAGCGGATCGGAACACCGGCAAGATCATATTTTTTGCGCAAGATGTTCTCAAAATAGCCAAGCTGCGTTGGTCCAAACCATGACGGCTGGTTAACTATAATAAGGAACGTTGTTGGCGCTATGGCGACCTGTTTTACCCGACGCACAATGAGCATATTACCATTGTGATACAACGGCTTGCGTTGCAACGCATCTTTGATAAGCATGCTTAACTCGTCGTCATCAAAACGTTGCTTGTAGCGATCATACACCTCATACACTAACGGCATGATACGCCCAATATCTTTACCCGTTTTGCATGATATAGAAAGGACAGGAATCTTTTTCATCAGATGCTTATATTCATCAAGCTTGCGTTCCATATCTTCTTTGGCAAAGCCTGCTACCAAATCTTGCTTATTAAAGATGATGATCAACGCTTTGAATTTTTCAAGAATATAAAAAGCGAGCTTCAACTCTTGATCTGCCAGGGTACCACTTGCCGCATCAACTAACAGCAGAATGACGTCAGCATTTTCAACGGCACGGAAAGAGCTTTTCACCATGAGTGTTTCAAGCGGATCGCTCACGGTTCGTTTGCGGCGAATACCGGCAGTATCAGTAAGTTGAATATCCGCTTTGTAAAACTGAATAGTCTCAGAAATCGATTCTCGCGTTGTGCCAGGCTCTGGTGAAACAATAGATCGTTCAAATTTTACCAGATGGTTCATCAACGATGATTTGCCAACATTTGGCTTACCAAGTAATACAACACGGCAGGGACGCTCTTCATCCTCCACAGGCCCCGGTTTGTGTGCCATATGCGCAACAAGCGCATCGAGCAACTCGATGACACCTGTGCCATGTTGTGCTGAAATAGGCACCACCATATCCATGCCCAATGACTCAAACTCATAGACGCGCTCTTGCGCTTGGCGTGTATCTATTTTATTGACGGCTACCACAACGGGCACACCGTTCTTATGCAATAGTTTAGCTATCTCACGATCTTCTTGCAGAATGCCAACGGTGCCATCACAGACAAATAAAACAACCTGAGCCTTCTTTAATTGATCCAACGCCTTCAAGCGTACCTGCTCAAAAATAGGATCTTGTGATACGCGTATACTAACACCACCAGTATCGATCAATTCAAAGGTAAACTCTTTCCAGTTTACCAGATCGGCAAGACTGTCGCGCGTAACACCCGGTTGATCAAAGGCGATACTTTTTACTTTTGGTGATAAACGATTAAACAGTGTTGATTTGCCGACATTCGTCCGACCAATAACAACAACCGCAGGATACCTAGACATGAGCTGTTTCACCTATTTCAGTAATGGTACCGGGAAACTGACGCACGAGTATATGTGCCAGTGGCCACGCTTGTACATTCTTTGTTATATCTATAACGATCTCTTTTCTACCAGGACGCATGTTATTTTTTTGTGCAGCATACTGCTTGTATTGATGCCCAGACGGAACTGAAGCATGCTGCACTGGTCTTGCCTGCTGTGTTACCGGCATACTTATTTTTTCAGCAACTGGCTGCTCTACCTGCTTGCGTATCTCATTACCGGTAAAGCTGACCTGTAATGCAGCCTTAGGGCCAAAAACGGCACGTAAAATAGGGCTCCAAGAGCTTTGTGTTGTTGTTAACCAATCTTGAAAAAAGACAAACTGCTTCGAAAAGTCTACATGCACTTGAAAGTCTGTATAGTGCGTACAGGTTCCCTGCTGAAATATCGATTTCAAAAGCGGATCACCCAAACGCTCACTGTCTCGCACAAAACGAGCCCATAATGCGGGCAGATCATCACTTTTAACATCATCTTCATCGTCGTCGATTTCCGGCGCATCTTCATCATCGCCATCGACTGTCTGCGCAGCAACAGCACTCGCCGCACTTGCTGTAGGTACTACTTGCGCTGCAGACCCAGCAGTTCCATTGGTGTTACCACTGGTCGAGTGACTTGCCTGCAGTAGGATCATCTCAAGCAATGCATACTTTGCCGTCGTGCGTTGAAAAACGGTCTGTTCCGCGTGCAAACGCTCACACAGCTGTGACAGAACAGCCCAAGAACAATGGGCGACTATCTGTTTAATACGTGCTTCATGAGCAAGAAACTGTTGTGGTCGAACACCATGTTTGACCCATAATGCAGCACGCGCACAAGCAACAAGGCGCTCCCAAACACGCTCAGGACAGTAGGACTCTAAATCTATCTCATGCATATAGGCAAGAACACGGGCAGGAGTAGCCGTAAATATTTTTTCAAAAAGCGTCACGACCTGCTCATCATCAAGATATCCTATTACCGCCAAAACTGCTTGCTTGGTAACCCTGGCACTCGAAAAACGCACCTGCTCTAAAAGGTTCAAGGCATCGCGCAACGAGCCTTGCGCGTTACTACTTATAAGAGCAAGCGCCTGGTCATCTATAACGATATTCTCTTTGGCACAGACATTGGCCAGATGTTGATGAATATGATCATGCGAAACAGCATTGAAAAAGAGCTGAAAACAACGGGAACGCACAGTATCTATAATCTTGTGAACATCGGTAGTCGCCAAAATAAATAATACAGAATGTGATGGCTCTTCAAGAATTTTCAGCAAAGCATTAAAAGAAGCCTTGCTTAACATGTGCGCTTCATCGATAAGATATATTTTTTTGCTTCCCATCACGGGCAACAGCTGGGAAGAATCTATCAACTGACGCACCGTATCAACACCGGTATGAGATGCCGCATCGATCTCAAAAAAATCAGGATGCCGACCAGCACTCATGGCAAGGCATGATGCACAAGAAAGACACGGAATGGTAATACTTTTTGGATTCTCTTGGAACTGTCGCAAGGCAGCACAATTGACAGCCGCTGCAAAGATACGCGCGGTACTCGTTTTGCCACAACCCCGCTGACCAGAAAAAAGATAGACCGGGAAAAACTGATTGCGATAGAGACTATTCTTGAGCATTCGAACGGACAACTCTTGACCAATCACTTGATCAAAACTTTTTGATCGCCATTTACGCGTCAAATTCAAAGTACTTAGGTCCATCGAATTTCCCAAACCGGATTATCGCACACAAGAAAACTAAAAACAAAAATTTTTCTTATAATAGGAAGAAGTAGATACAGAATTATACCACGCGTGCTGCTTCTTTTCAGACCTGACACAGTACGCAGCTTGTTCTTATCTACTTCTTCACATTTTTAAATAACATTCAATGAAATATAAGCTTTTTATAGCCCTACTACGCTAAAAGCTTCGAAGGGCATACTCCGCTTGTTGCTTCACACATTCTTTGAGAATGTATGTCAATTCACTAAAAAAAATGGCCTGCCATACGAAGCTTTACGCGAAGTATGGTGGAGAGAGAGGGATTTGAACCCTCGATGCCCCTTTCGAGACATACACGATTTCCAATCGTGCTCTTTCGACCACTCAGACACCTCTCCTTGTAAGCACGCGCTTGAGCAAATGCCATCTCATTTCAAAAACGGGCGTGACCGTTAAGACCACGCCCTCTTAATTGCTTATTTCTTACCTTTAAACGGTGCGCGCCCTGAACCTGAACGTTGTCCGCCACGATCAGATGAACGTGGTTGACGATGTGCAGATTGCTTAGATGGCGCTGCCGCATCCTCTTCTTCACGCAACATTGCAGCAACGGCCGCTTCTTGCATCAACTGCTTTTCAGTCTTTTCTGAACCAGCTTTTGCTTTGCGTTCTGCCGCTTGTTCAACTTTGCGCGCGGCTGCTTTTTTCTTACCTTCGTTGACCGATTCCGCCAAGTAGTCAGTTAACACCTTAATAGAACGAGGAGCGTCATCATTTGCTGGAATAACATAGTCTACTAATGATGGATCGCTGTTTGTATCAACGATAGCAACCACAGGAACACCCATGCTAGCAGCTTCTTTAAGCGCTGAATGCTCTTTGCGAACGTCAACGATAACGATTGCGCCTACCGGCCAACCCAACGTACGAATGCCACCAATATTTTTAGCAAGACGGTCAACCATCTTCTTAAAGACGTTCAACTCTTTTTTGGTATGGTGAGAGAAAGAGTCGGTCTTTGCAAGAATATCTTCATAGTGCAACAGCTTAGTTACCGATTTTTTCACTTGACTGTTGTTGCTTAACGTACCACCAATCCAACGGTGCACAACATAGGGCATACCAAGACCGGTTGCGGTTTCTTGTATAATATCACGAGCTGCTTTTTTCGTACCAACCCACAATATAGACTTACCTTGTGATGCAACTTCATGCAAAAACAGGGAAGCTTTTTCAAGCTGACTAGCCGTTTTAGAAACGTCAATCAGGTAAACGTTATTTTTATAACCCCAAATGTACTGTTCCATTTTAGGGCACCAGCGCATTTTTTGGTGACCAAAATGCACGCCAGCTTTTACTAGAAGTCTAAAATCAATCATCTGAAACTGTCCTCGCGTGGGGTTATATCGAATGCTTCCTAGGCTGTTAAACCACCCCAACAATCAGGAAACAAGCGTTTTTATAGGTAAAATTCTTCAAGCAAGTGTATCAAATTAAGCCAAAATAACAATAATTTATTCAGCCTCAGCCTGACCAATAACCTCATCATTGGCAACCGCCTTGTCAAAGCGCTTTCCCAAAAGGTAGGCAGCAACAAACCATGTCGCTACAATCCCCGCAAAAAAGATTGCATGAAGCGGCATAAAGAGCGCAGGGGCAACCTTGCGAGCCGCTATATGGTTAAAGCCAGACCCGGTACTTTTGGCGAATTTACTCCCAAAAGCGTCAATCCACGACTTAGATTTAAACTTAATCTCTTTAACGGTCGGGATATAAAGGCTTTCGCGCAATGGCCAGCTGAAGGCATAGTTAATAGCTCGTAACACAACAAAACTAATCGCCAACGCTGTTGCTGGAGAACTGCTTGCCAAATAATAACACAACACGAACCCACTACTGACTGGAATCAGCAGCAAACAACGCCTGGTGCCCAACATATTAAAGAGCGTTCTGGTGCCAAAGTAGGATATACACATACCAATAGTATGCGTCACCAATATAACACCCAAGAGATAGTCAAGCGAAGCGGTCATAGATCCATATGCTTGAGACATGCTAACTACCAAGTAACTCAATACGACGGTGATAACCTCGTAAAAGAATGACATGGCAAAGATACCAAAGACATATGGATAGAGAACCAACATCCTAAGCCCCGAAAAGATGGTCGTGTCTGAGCTATGCTTACGTTCTTTCTCTTTTTCAACCGCATAGACCGCTTCATAGCCATGCAAATATCTGCCCGGGATTACGCGCACCATGTAATATAAGATAGGAAGCGTGCAGAGCAATAACAATGAAGAGGCTGCCAATAACACCTGGTGATTAAAAAGATCGACCTGTAACTGGTCCTGCCCTGTAGCATGCAAACGCAAAAAGATAATCGCCAAGCCTGTTGCAACAATACCACCCAATTTTGACCAAGAAACCATGGTGCCATACGTGTGGCGGGCGCTTTCTGGGCTGTTGATCGAGTTGGCAAATGACCAAAAAACACTGACGACAAAAGGGGAGTACCCTTCTACAAAAAAGTAGAATAGCCATGCAAACCATCTATTTTGCTGCACATTGGTATTTGGTATACCGATTGTGGGATGCCCTAAGAAATAGGCGAACAAAAGCCCTGCGAGCGCAAAAAAGCCGGCACACACGCACAACAGATGGTGCCTCCTGAGCTTATCGACTAATTTTGAATAGAGAAAAATCAAAGGAATTAAGGAAAGCATAACACCGACTCTGGCCAACGGTATATTGTCTACACCAACCAGGTATGGGAAAACGGTATTTTTTATCTCTTTAACAACAGAATATGCACCAATTACACAGAAAAACGACGCGCTTAAAAAAAACAATTTTAATCGTTCGTAATACTGTTCTTGCGCGTTAAAACTTTTACTCGACACGTCCATTTTGCCTAGTTCCGATCTTACGCGCCCTGTAGACGCTTTAATAACCCCTTATTATAGCCAACGGAAATCTTCACTACATGCACTCTTTTTAAAAAAGGGGTTTTCTGATATTTGATCTCTTTCTATTTTTCAGAAAGAGCTCTATTGCGAGAAAACCCCTTTTTTAATCTACTTTTTTAAGATTAACACACAACCTGTTTGTTATTAACCGCATGTGTATATTTTTTAGCAACGTATACAGCAGCAAACAACCAAACAAGGATCATAACCCCTGAAGAAAGCGTTGTAACTGCTATAAAGGTTGAACCACCAGCAACTTTACCCATGCTCAACTCAAGTGGTTTCTTGAATGAGTTAATGGTAGAACCAGCAGCTTTTGATCCGCGTGAACCAAACATTTCAATCCAAGCTTGCGCTTTGTATTTAGCATCTTTGGTTGTAGGGATATAAAGCTGTTTCAATGTTGGCTGGTTCAACGCATAGTTGATAGCCTTTGAAAGAACCATGATCCAGAACGCAACATTGATCGCGGTTGGATATAACCACAACGTACCTACTGCTGTTGCGATAAGAAGCGGCAACAAAATAAGTGATGCGCGCATACCAAGGTGACGTTGAATATTGTTAATACCGAAGAACACGCATGCGGTTGCTACAATACCAACCCATACAGCGTAATCGCTCAAGTAAGCTGCGTTGTCAGCTTCTGCAGGATAAATCGCTTTAACAGCAGATTTAAAGTGGAAGTCAAAGATGGTCAAAATAACTTCATAGAAGAAGATAACCAAGAAGATGCCAAAGAGGTATCCTTGGGTACACAACAAACGAAGCCCTTCAAATAACCCTGGCTCAGAATGCTTTTCTTCGCCATCAGCTGCGTGGTAGCCAGACATTTGTGCCGCAGGAATAACTTTGGTAAAGACCCACAACAACAAGCCGATAACGAAAATCAAGATACCGATAACAGCTACGATAGGAGCGCTGTTACCCAAGCCATATCTTTTTGCCTGTAGAAGGTATGGTCCAAAAATGTTGCCCATTTGACCAAAAAGCGCAATCAACGGGAAACCGCGTTGTGCTGATTGTGTA
>CAZHJT010000037.1:0-3899 GCA_964533545.1 uncultured Pseudomonadota bacterium
TTGCCCAATACGCATCGATCCACTCTTGAAAATCGATTTCCGATATCTGCTTTCTTGCAAAAAATGACGGGAGACCACCAAATAAAAATCTATGGCGAATATCGGGATTGCCAAAATCTTCTATCTCTTGCAACAATAACGGCGTCAACCAAATCTCACGCTTTCTTCCGGTAAGCGTATCTTTAAACTTGGCACTTGCGCCTAAGGTTGACGATCCCGTTGCAATAATCTTAATAGAGGGATAATGATCTGCCGCCAACTTTAACAACTCCGAAGGGTTATCAAGGCGATGAATCTCATCAAGCGCTAACAAAGCGCCTTTTTTTGACTCCAAAAAGCCTTCAGGATCAGCCATCAACTGGCGCACCCGAGGACGCTCACAATCAAGATATTCGATACCTTCAAAGCTATGGCACAAACTGGTTTTGCCGATCCGCCTTAACCCCATTAGCCAGATGATACTTTTCTCTTGCCAGGCGTTTTCAATTAATTGTTTCCAAAAAGGTCTTTGTACCAACATTGAGAAAACCCCTTTTTTGTTAAAAAAATGGTCGAAAGTCATACTATATGTAAAGTCATTTTAGCATATAGTAACTCCAAATGTAAAACGCACTTTACATATAGTTAAAAAAGAGCCCGATTTAGCATCTAAAATCAAAAAAAGCCTATACCTCGCCCCTTGCCGCCAATAAACCCATAAGCTCTATCCTTTTAAATTGTTTAAGGTTTACAATTGGAATTAATAACGCAAAGCCATGGTAGAGGAGTTTAGTCGTGATACGCAAAGCACTAGTTCTTTTCGTTCTCTGTGGGTGCATTACCCAGGCGACAGAAGAAAATTCTGTACTTATATTTTTAGATGATTACGAAAAACAGGAATTAGCCCCTATTACGAGCTCATTTCTTACGGCTTTTATACAAGAGGCTGGTCCCATTGTTGTCTCAGCATCATTGGTAAATAATATTCGTGCAGCAAAAAAACCTGTAGAAGAAGATCCTCTCAACCTGTATAAGATCGCAGAAAAACTATACTTAAACACTCAGAAAACCCTGCCAGAAAAAAGCTTGTTACGAGACATTATTGCATCAACTATACAGTTCGATGAAAATTGTGCTCGTAAATGGATCATCAAGAAAATAAACCCTTGCTTATACCTCTTTTTGCCAAAAAAATATCTGCTCAGTAAAAAGATATCGCCAGAGCAGGTACAGCAACTTCTTCCCGACGAAGCTCCTCTAACAGATACTGAAAAAAGCTTGAGCCTCAAGGTAAACCATCTGCTCACAACCTCGGCCACTACCATTGACAGCTGTGCTATAGAACACACGTCTGCTGACTATTTTATCGATTCACTCAACAAAATTTTTATATCAAGACGCGAATATGGCAGCCACACAACAGCACCTAGTCTCTCTATTTTTATTACTGGCCATGGCCTAACCAATTACGCAGTCTGTCATCTACCACTGGATCAATTCAGGCTCTTTCTCTCATTTCTTGAAACAATCCCTCTGCGGCTCCTCATCTATAGCTCTTGTTACGCCGCCGGACTCAACACAAAGCGTATATACCAAGATGTCGCCGCAGCTGTTCAAAAAACGTATAGCTTCCCTATTATCACTATAGCACTTACTGATGCTGCTACGCGCACTCCGCTTGTCACTGTTATGCTAGAACGGGATGGTCTCAAACCTGACGTCGCTGGTGATTTCGACTGCTTAGTCCAAGAACTCTCCAGACCAGAGATCATAGACTACCGTAAGGCAATACTATGCATAGAGCCTATGGTGCGAGAACCTAATATCCCACAAATACGGTATCCCGGCTTGCCATGGTTTTCGATACTCGATTATGATATCGTTGCCTCGATTGGTGGCATTATGGCCAAAACACGCACGCAACCATTAGATATTGCCAGATTTTTTGCAAAACAGGGCAAACCGGCAGCTCCGTATGCTATTCTGCTCTATGCACAGGATATCCCATTCGAACTCATTATCGACACAAAGATGCCGACAACCGCTGGCAACGACCCTTCATTGGCAACCACGGGCAACTGTTACGTCCCTATCTTTGTCTCTATGATTCCTGGCGCTGTTATGCATACCATCAAAAAAATCTCCTCTTCATGCAACACGGCACTCGACATCATGGCAAACTTTTATCTTGAAGAGCTCTATTACCCAAAACTCTTTATTATTGATGAGCTGACTGCACCCTTTTCTGCGCAGATGAGCAAAGCACTCTCTACTGATGCAACGTCAGGCACGCTAACCAACGTGATAGTTGATATCGCCAAAGATAATTGCACCAAATATTTCACCTATCAAGACACCGTATACATAGCCTTTGGTTGTGCACAAGAAGATGATGAGGATTTTGGTCCCGAGCAGCTACCCGTCGTAGCAAACGAGGAGCAACGAGCTGCTTATGAATCGCTACTCAAGAAATATGGCAAGCATGCCACGATCAAACAACTAGAACCTGAGCATACATATCTCACCACAGAAACAGCTGCCGCCATCAGGCACACACAAGCAACGCTGAAACAGCAGCCAGCCTCTACACGTAAACCACAGCAGAAAAAATGTACGGTGTATAAGCGCCAAAGCAAGAAACGAGCGCTGGCAAAAGCACGTTTCTGTCAGCGCACTCGTACGTATCGTTAAGGCGATTCTTGCAGAGTATGGAGCCTCTTAAGTATGGTATTCTTCAAAACAATACGCTCATTATAATGAAAAAATGTGACAACAGCATGGATCCCTGCCTGCGCAGGGATGACCCACCCAAGATATTTTGCTGTGCACTGCGTAATGAAGTTACACCAGAAAAAGGGTCCCCTGATGAACTATATACGTCCATTTGCTGAAATACGCCTAACCGATATCCCAACCGTAGGTGGCAAAAACGCTTCAATCGGTCAAATGATAAGTCAGCTCAGCGCACAAGGCATACGCGTGCCTGATGGCTTTGCCATTACCACAGATGCATACTGGTATGTGCTAGATAGTAATGGGTTACGCATACCGATACAAAGATTGTTAGCCACCGTGGGCGACACCTACACCCTCGAACAGCTGCAACAGACTGGATCGGCAATACGCGCGCTCATTGAACAGGCAACCATTCCCGATGACCTGGCTTGTCAGATTCTCAACGCCTATGATGCATTGTCCCAACAGTATGGTGTGGCTGCCTGTGATGTTGCGGTACGCTCATCGGCAACGGCTGAAGATCTGCCCACCGCATCATTTGCTGGCCAACAGGAAACCTATCTCAATATCACAGGACACACTCAGCTGCTCCATGCTGTTATAAAAAGTATGGCCTCACTCTTTACGGATCGCGCCATCGTCTACCGCAAAGAACAGACTATTGCTCATGACAAAGTTGCTCTATCGGTTGGCGTGCAAAAGATGGTGCGCTCAGACAAAGCATCTGCTGGTGTTGCCTTTTCTATCGACACGGAGACCGGTTACAAAGATGGCATCATTATCAATGGCAGTTATGGCCTTGGTGAGCTGGTCGTTAAAGGTAGCGTAGTGCCGGACGAATATATCATCCACAAACCCACGTTGAGTCAAGGGTATGCCTCTATTATACGCAAACGGCTTGGTGAAAAATCGGTGCGCATGATCTATGTTGACCATGCTGACGAACCGACTGCAATAACGCCGGTTCCACGTGACCTTCAACAGCAGTTCTGCTTAACGGATGCCGAAATAATTGAACTTGCACGATACGTGCTTGCCATTGAAGAGTATTACTCATCGCTCAAAAAAAGCTGGTCGCCCATGGATATCGAATGGGCAAAAGATGGTGTTGATGGGCTTTTATACATAGTGCAAGCACGCCCTGAAACGATTCATCTCAAACGAACAGCACATAACATCTATAA
>CAZHJT010000037.1:3909-10358 GCA_964533545.1 uncultured Pseudomonadota bacterium
TCTATAAACTGACAAGCGCCGCTCCTACCATCATCACCTCTGGGCAGAGTATCGGTCAACGCATTGCTGCAGGACGCGTCAAGATTATTCGTGATGTAAAAAACATACATGAAGTAGTAGATGGTGACATTATTGTCACGCAGATGACCGACCCTGACTGGGTTCCCGTTATGAAGCGTGCCGCTGCACTGATCACCACGCAAGGTGGCCGCACCTGCCATGCCGCTATTGTAAGTCGCGAGTTAGAAATCCCTGCGTTAGTCGGCGTGCATAATGCTTTTGATTGTTTGCGCGATGGCATGCAGGTCACCATCGACTGCAGCAAAGGAACTACGGGATACGTCTATGAAGGTATACTGCCCTTTGAGGTGGACTCGCTCGAAATCCCCGATATACAGCTGCCTATAAAATTGCTGGTCAATTGCGCCGACCCTGATCGCGCATTTACGCTCTGTCAGCTACCAGTCGACGGTGTTGGTCTTGCGCGTATCGAATTTATTATTACCAATAACATTGGTGTACACCCGATGGCCTGTGCTCACCCTGAACGTGTCGATGCAGCAACGGCAGCACTGCTGGCGGCAAAAAAAGGGCCTTATGCAACTCCCGCAGATTTTTACACACAGACGCTTGCACAAGGCATTGGTATGATTGCTGCCGCCTTCTACCCACGCACGGTGATTGTGCGTTTATCAGATTTTAAAACAAACGAATATCGCAATTTAGTTGGTGGTACCTTTTTTGAGCCGATCGAAGAGAACCCGATGCTCGGGTTCCGCGGCGCAGCACGCTATTACGATGCAGCCTTTGCCGATGCCTTCGCCTTAGAGTGCGCAGCATTGCAGATCGTGCGCGATCGCATGGGGCTGACTAACGTCGTGGTGATGGTACCCTTTGTACGCACAACCAAAGAGGCTGAGTTAGTGTTGCAGGAGATGGCTCGTCACGGCCTCACGCGTGGCCAGCGTGATCTTGCACTTTTTATGATGTGCGAAATACCATCAAATGCTCTATTGATCGAGCAGTTCGCCCATTATTTTGATGGCTTTTCTATCGGGTCTAACGACCTGACACAACTGACGCTGGGCGTCGATCGCGATGCGCCACAGCTGAGCAGGCTTTTTGACGAACGTGATCCAGCCGTTAAGGAACTGATCAGCATGGCGATTGCTGGCGCACATAAAGCTGACAAGCCGATCGGCATCTGCGGCCAAGGGCCATCGGACTATCCTGAGTTTGCCGATTTTTTAATCGATGCAAAGATCGACTCGCTGTCGCTCAATGACGATTCGATTGTACCGTTCTTAATGCGGTATGCGAACAGAAGATGACGATGATTACTTTGTCTCTTCAAAGAGCTTTTTAACCGTTGCCAATGAGCCCACCAGTGAACTTGCTTCATACGGGATAACAATCATCTTGTTATCTTTGCCCTGCATAAGTTCTGGCAGAACATTGATATAACGCATAGCAATCATATACGGCATCGGGTCACCTTCAGGAACCGTACGCTTAATCATTTCGATCGCTTGTGCTTCGGCCATTGCAATTTTCAAACGTGCTTGCGCTTCACCTTCGGCATGTAAAATCTTAGCATCAGCTTCACCACGCGCACGCAACACTTGTGATTCACGCGCACCTTCTGCTTGTAAAATGGCCGATTGCTTAACACCTTCAGCCTCTAAAATGATGGCACGGCGATCACGCTCTGCTCGCATCTCTTTTTCCATTGCATGGCGAATATCGGCAGGCGGATTAATCTCTTTAAGCTCAACACGATTAACCTTAACACCCCATTTGTCAGTAGCTTCGTCAAGAATCAACCGCAAACGATCATTAATTTGTGCACGTGAGGTCAATGTTTCATCAAGCGTCAGTGATCCGACAACATCACGCAAGGTAGTTTGTGTCAGCTGCTCAATGGCTTGTGGTAAGTTATCGATTTCATAGACCGCCGCTTTAGGATCGGTAATCTGATAATATAATAATGCATTGATTTCCATGGTAACGTTATCTTTTGTGATCACATTTTGTCGTGGAAAATCGTAGACCGATTCGCGCAGATCAAGGCGATCAAATAAGCGAGTAACGCGGTTGTATCGCTTATTTTCCCCTTCAGTTACATAGCTCCACAAGACACGACGGGGACGCTCGATAAAAGGCGCCACAAGATGCAATCCAGGCGTTAAGATGCGATCAAATTTACCGAGTCGCTCAATAATAATAACTTCTGCTTGGTTAACAAGGTAGAATGATGACAGTAAAAATATAAAGGCAGCAAAGGTTATGAATACAAACATAACAATGCCAAGCGTTAACAACATAAGAAAACCTCTCTTATAACAGGGGGTTAAAGAAGACCTATTGCGCTACAGGTGTTACCACCAGATGCGCACCCCGTACGTATACTATTTCAATCGCTGTATTGACCGGAATATACTCCTGATGTGCAGAAACGGCCATCCATAGTTGCCCTCCAATTTTAACAGAACCCGGCTGCATGGGTGTTATGGCAGCAATGACAAAACCATGTCGCCCTACCAAAGCATCGATATTCGTGCGATGAGTCTTTTGGTGGAGATTTTTGCGTATAAAGTAACGCAACACGCACAGCGATACCATGGTGCCCATAAAAAAGCTCACTGCTTGCAACAAAAGATCAGACGCATCAAACAGCGTAGCTATCAAGGCGGCTACAGCTCCGCACGAAAAGGCGAGATAAAAAAATAGACCTGGATGACCCAATTCAAACAGAAAGAAAACGACGGCGATAGCACACCACAAAACAGACAGTATCATATATAAAAACCTTTCGTTTTTATCCTCAATAATTCCATTGTACCATAGAAGAAAATGGGGTACAACGCAGCTGTAGAATGCGCACAACAATACGCAGCTATAAAAAAAGAATTTTTTGCTGTAGCATAAAGCAACGACTATACCTCTGCACTAAGGATCACCATGAGCTTGTTCAATCTTCTGAAAAATATTCTGCTGTTACTGATTCTGATACGTCTTGCCCCAGCGCTTCTTGAAGGCATCGAGAAAGAGTACAAAGCCTATCTCAAGCCAAAGGCTAAAATCGGCCTCGTCTCGCTGAAAGGTGATATCAATGATGCAACTGCGCCTATTCAAGCACTCAACATGCTCTTTAAAGATAAAGAGATTAAGGGCATCTTGATGATCCTCGACAGCGCGCAAACCGCCGCAGGCACCGCACAGCTACTGCATAATGAGATACGATCACTGAAACATCAGTATCAAAAACCGGTAGGTGTGCTCGTAGAAAACAGCTGCACATCGGGCGGTTATTACATAGCATGCGTAGCAGATTTTATTGTTGCTCCCGGCATGGCAATAATCGGCAAGATCGATTCATGCATGGCGCCGAACACACTGCCGCAAGAACTGGTAGATGATGCGTACCAACAGTTCGTTGCCGATGTTGCTACCAATAGACATCTGGCACGCTCACAGTCAACGCAGTGGGCCGATGGCAAACTCTTTTCTGGCAAAAAAGCGATTAATCTCGGTCTTATCGACGCGCTCGGCTCAGAATATGACGCTCTACAGATCATGAAAAAAAGAGCACTCATAGAAGGTGATATTGCCTATGTAAGCATAATCGATTATAACCCCAGCATCATAGATTCGCTGTATGCCTCGTTACAAAGAGGGTATACCGTTTTTATGTCGCGGTAGGAGTAATCATCTGTTTGCTAATGATCATGCAATAAGAGAGCTTTTCCAACTCAATGAGTGGCGCAACCGTGATGGCATAAAAGAGATCCTGCTGCTGCACCTTTACGATGCGCCCAAGCGCAAAACCTTGTGGGAAAATAAGTCCTTGCCCGCTTGATATAACAAGATCCTGCTCGTCAACTTTTTCAAGATGGCTCACCTTTGACAACAACGAGGTGGCGCCATTGCACCCTTCATGAATACCATGTGCTCCTGTTGCAGCACAATAGGCGGCAACCTTGCAGCCACGATCTGAGACCAGCACAACTTTACTGTAATGGGGGTAGACATGCGTTACACGTCCAAGCAACACATTGTTATAGAGCGCTATCATATCAACCTCTATGCCCTGCGCACTGCCAGCGTCGATCACCATCGAGTGAGACTGTTCTGAGATCGTTGTAGACACTATTTTCACACAATGCGCACCATCTAATGCATACCGCTGTTTAAATGCCAGCAGCTCCTGAATTCCCTGCATATAGTGCGCAATAGATTCATGCTCAATGATGCGTGCCATGAGCTGATGATTTTCTTGCCGTAACTGCTCAACCGTTGATTCCAGCTCATGAACCGTTGCACGCTGTGTACCCAATGCATTGCCATACTCAACGACACGATGTTGGAGATAGAAAAATGGGTAGACACATGCTGATGCGCCCTTTTTTACTAGCTGAGGCGCACAAACAGCAGCACCTAAACAGCTGAAGATCAGTAAGAATATGGTAAGGGACGAAAGTCTACGCCCTTGATAAACCGGATGCTTCATCTGGCACACTCCCTAAAGCAGACAGCAAAAGCTGCCGCACTTCATCACTCGACTCAGCAACGACTAATTTTTTACGAAGGTGAGACGCGTCCTGCACGCCACGAATATAAAAAGGGAGATGCTTTCTGAACGCATACAGCCCTTTTGGACCATAATAGCTGATCATCGCCTCTAAATGTTTCAACGCGTACAGTAATACGGTATCACGCGCCACCACATAGGCACGCCCTTGGCTATGTTCTGCCATTTCATGTAGCTTCCATGGTTGCGCCCAGATACCACGTCCAATCAGAAAGCCATCAACGCCGGTCTGATCGTAGACCATTGCGGCTGTTTTAAAGTTAACCACACCACCTGACACGATCACCGGAATCGATACCGCCTGTTTTACCTGTGCTACTAAAGCATAATCGGGTCGCCCTTCAAAATGTTGTGTTTGCAAACGCGGGTGAATTGCCAGCGCATCGGCACCACAATCTTGCACCAATTTTGCAATATCAAGCGCATTACAGGTTTTAAAGCCTGCACGTATTTTTACGGTAAAAGGTATTGGCAGTCGTGCGCGGAAGGTCTTTAGAATGCGCTCTAAGCGTTCAGGGTCTGCCATCAATGCCGATCCTGACCCCGAGCCGATCACATTGCGTGCTGGGCAGCCGACATTGAGGTCGAGCATGTCCACACCAGCTGCAAGAATCTTGTCACATGCTTTTTCGATAAAGTCGATGCTGTTTGCAGCAACTTGATAGTTTATTGGTCGTTCAATCTGCTCAAAATCGAGCGCCTTTACCCCACCCTTGTCATTGGCGACGCAGGCGACATGGCGCATTTCGGTATAGAGCAGTTCGGTAGGCGAAAAATCACGCACCAGCTTCCTAAATGGTGAATCGGTGATGCCGTCTAAAGGGCCACCTATAAAACGGGGGAATTTGAGCGAACCTATGGTAATAGATCCGCGCCAGTATTCGGGGTTGTTCATACGGTCAAACTCATGGTAATACAATAATAATTATATGAGCTTTTAGTGTAGCAGATTGAGCGCAAGATGCCACTTTGCCTGACCCACATTGAGCCATAACTTACCCAGCAATACACACTCCTGACGCGAGGCCATGATAACGCTCTTGCTCTCACGAACCCTCCTCTCTCCCCTCGTCATCCCCGCCTTGAGCGGGGATCCATCTCATAACAACCAAAGACGAGATTAAGAAAAACGCATTCTGACTATCTTTTAAATGCGTAAGCCATAAAGCGCCCCTCTCCCTCAAAAAACGCCATTTTCCCCTGTCTTTTACCCCTACTCCCTTTGACAAAACCCCTGACCATTAGTACAATTAGTCAAGAATAGAGCAAAAGACATTGCCTGTTTAAACCTGAAAAACTAGCATGTTTAATCTTTTATATAGATAAAGGATGTTATTATGAAAAATTTAAAATTACTTTCAGCGCTAGTAGTGCTTGCCTGCACACACACTATGCATAGCTCTGCACCTGCTAAATGGCAAACATTCAGACTCTTCTCCGAAAAACCGGATACTGAAGGCGAAAAACACAGTATCGAATTCATAGAAGGACCTAGATGGGCTAATGATCACCCTACAACACGAGTCTTTCGTGGCGCGATAAAAGAAGAACACCTGCATGGTTTAGTTACCAAAGACGACACACTCGATTCCGAAACTACGTCACCTACAATAAAATCACCGTGCGATCCGAAAACCTGCTTTGTTCTATGCTGCTGCAATCAATCGATGCAACCATCAAAAGAGTTATCGCTCCAAGATATACTTCGTAGCCTTAAGAAAAAAGACATAAAAAACGAAACTGGTTGTCGCGGCCTCTGTTTTTTTGACAAGAGCTGCACGTGTGGCACTGCCGCTGCGCGCTATAACAAATCGCACCCGCATATACGTATTGAGCAGACCATCGTTGACAACGACAC
>CAZHJT010000038.1:0-4353 GCA_964533545.1 uncultured Pseudomonadota bacterium
GGAGAAGGGCAATGGTTTTTTGTAGCCCCCGATTGGTTCTATTTTGAAAAAGGATCAAGCAAGATTCTTGATAAGAGCGGAAAGCTGGTTGGCAAGATCGGATCGATTGATGTGGCAACCCCTGCAGTTGCCCAGATTGCACCAGTATCTGAACAAGCCCAAACGATTGCACAATTACAGCAAGAGCTCAAGCGGTTAAAAGAGCAAGCGAAAACACCAGCAGAGCTCGTAGCTCCTGAGGCTCCGCCAGCACCAGAGCCCCCTGCTGCTCCTGAAGCTCCAGAGGCGCCAGCCGCACCAGAAGCACCAGATTTTGGAGGCGCACCTGAAGCCCCTCCTGCTCCTGATTTTGGCGGTGCGCCAGAAGCACCTCCAGCGCCACCCGGGTGTTCAGGATTGCCTAGCAGCTCTCCAACAAGCACAAAAGTTCTTGCCTCACTCTCAGAAGAAGCAATGCAGCAGCTGACCTCTGATCAAAAGAGTAATTCAGATGCTTTGTTGATAGCAGCTGTCAAAAAAATCGCTGCCGACGCGTTGGACAAAACATCCTATATGAACATTATAAAAACGACACTTGAAGCGTTAGCAAACAACCCAGCTTTTTACAAACGTGCCGAGCTCGAGCAACTCATTAAAGATGGCATCAAAAACTGCTTTAATGCAAAAAAACAGGCTCATTCTCTAACAACAACCAAGCAATCGGTTACCGAGTGTATGACCGATGCTTTCAGCAAACCTTTATTTGATGCTAAGTCAGCTGCATCTTTCGGCAACGAAGTGAAAGTGCTTGCCGAAACCATGACTACTGCCTCAGACGAGCTCTTCAAACAGTGTATTAAGCAATGCTCTACAAAGTTCCCTCAAGTGACAACAAGCGCAGCGTATACCACCATTCTTGATAATTTATTTGCCCAATTAAGCAAAGAGCCTGATTTCTATAAAAAAGATGCTTATGTTTTCCCTCTACGACGATTAATTAACCAACTGCAGGCAATACAGTCTTTGACGGAATTTAATGTCGACAAAGATACTTATTTCAATGAGTGGTTGGATGCATGCAATAACTGCCTGTTTGACACTACTCCTGATCTTTCGATGCAAGATGATATTCGCTGGATTATCTCCTTTATCGTTGCAGCTGGTCGCGGTGAGCGCGATTTACTCAAATTTGTTAACAACGAAGCAGCTGAAGAGAAATCAGATAGCGTGATTATCAACTACTTTATACAATCAGACCAAGCTACCGCTACCGTGGAAGACAACTGGCTGCCTGCGCTGCGTGACTTTTTGACCGATCCGAATTTCTTAAGACCATATGGTCTGATGGTTGATGCTCAAGCCAAGGGAGCAACTATCACGCTTCCTCTTCTTGTGCTTCTAAGAAGACCGGCAGCTGGTAATAATCCGTCGCTTCAATTTATTAACTCGGTAAGCGCATATCTCACTTTCAATGGCGACAAGGCGAGGGCAGATCTCAAAAACGCAAAAGGGGTGTTGGATGAAATATTGCTCAAACCACGTATTGCCAGCACGCCAACAAAAACGGTTGAACAGCGAGCACCTGCAACGATTGGCGAATCTTTTGCCGAAGATGCCTTTGCTGGCAAGACATTGACCAATGTTATAGAACAACTCGCGAAGATCAAAAATAAACCTGATGATTTAAGTACAGCGATCCGTTATCTCCAAACAAATTCTGATTCTAGACTTGAACTCGTAAAACTAAATTTTTCTGATAAACAGATCACTGATATTCAACGAGTAGTCGAGAACCATAGAAAATATTTCGAACTTGTGAACTATTTAAAAACCTACATTGAAGAATACAATAAAGAGACCAGTAAGAATCCAGGCTACAAAAAAGGCAAAGAGCTCTACCAGTATGTCAAAGACACCTTACAAGAACCTACACTTGTACCTGTCTTGGAAAAGCTTGATCGAGAAGCAGATGCGGTGTACTCAGCCATAGTCAACTATCTTAAAGCAATACCAAACACGTTTACCAAAACAGTATCTGCAGAAAGCTTTAGAAAAACGATCGAACCGTATGGCATCTTAATGCAAACACTCGCAACATTTAATGAGGATATGAGTTCGCCAGCGAAAAGAGGCAAGGCATCTTCTCTCTTAGTTAATGCGTTAACGGCACTCAACACCGCAAAAATCACCTCTGGCACCGATTATCCTGCGGTCATAACTGATTCGAAAGATGCCATCGAAAATAAAAAACTCTATGCTGGCAAATTGACCGATATGCTCGATGCACTCACTAAGAATGATTTTGCCAACTTCATCGCCGAACTTGACGCATTCGCTGCAGAGTCAGGTACCATTGCAGAAAGGCTGCCTGATGGCACCATCAAACGATCTGCCGAGTATGCAGCATTGGTCAAGGCATTCAAACAACAGGAAAAGTTCTTATTGCTCAACAGCATTAAAGAGATCGTCAAGGCTATTAATACAGGCAACTATAGAGCATTACCTGGATTTGAACCTGGTGGCATTACGGCCGCCGCTCAGAATCTCGAGAAGTTAAATGCTCGCATTGCTTTAACCGGTAGCTTAACACCCCTCATAACCTGGCTCGATACAACAAAAGATATAGACGCCGACGCTTACAAAAAACAGTATACCGAACTCATTGGTAGCCCAGAATTTTTACGTAAAGCAAACCTGGCCAAAGAGATTGAAGATAGGCTTAAGAAAAGCGTACTGAAAGTGCTTGATGAAACTGCCGATAGCCTAAGATCTCTAGAAAAAAAGAGTGAATGATAGATCGAGAAAGTGCGGCAGGACTAGAAAAATACGGGACCACTATGAGTATGCGCCTCCATGGTGTATACTCATAGTATATGTATAAACACCCTACACGTTTTTTACTCTCTTTGGGTGTACAAGGAAATCCGCATGAAATACACAGCCGTCATCTTTGATATGGATGGCACCATCATCAGCTCGGAAACCGTCTGGGAACAAGCGCTGATCGCCTTATTATCCTCTCGATCAATTACCGTAACACCTGAGATCAAAGCACATTTCGAACGTCATTTACATGGCGTTGACCTGCGCTCAGCCTGTGCACTCATTAAAGAGCACATGAACCTGCCCGATTCAGTCGACGATCTGGCGCGTGAAAAAAGAGCTATCGCCAATGCTCTGTATCCGCAGGAAGTTACTTTGATAGACGGATTCTCTCGGTTTCACCGCGATCTCGTCAACAGTGCATGTGCTGTGGGCATAGCGACTAATGCCAATAGCTCAACGGTGCAAGCAACCAATGTAAAGTTAAATTTGACACAATTTTTTGGCGAGCACATTTACCACATTGACCATGTCAACGGCATTGGCAAGCCTAACCCTGACGTCTTTTTGCATGCTGCCCAGCAGCTTGGTCATGATCCAGCACGCTGTATCGTGATTGAAGATTCTCCACATGGTATTGCTGCGGCAAAGAAGGCTGGCATGTTTTGTGTGGGTATTACCACTGCCAAACGCCCTGAGCTACTCCATCAAGCCGATATGATTATCGATCATTATGATGAGCTTGATGTTACAACGCTTTTGCATATAACTAACTAACGCATACCTATGTCATATACCACAAAAACAACTATCATAGCCTTCGATCTGCACGGTGTTGTCAGCTCCAGTGATTATTGGCAGATCCTTAAGCTTGGCCTACGCTACCCTGGCAGCATACTGCGCCTAGGGCTGTATAGTTTTAATCCATTTTTCTTAAGAAAAGTGTATCGTCTCTGGCGTTCGCATAAAGTTGCAGCCGCTTATCTACAGATGGTTGAGACTGACTACCCTTTTTTAAAGCCAACCATCGATTTTTTGATACAAGTAGGTAACGCACAACAAGCGAACAAACCGCTCATTGCCTTTATCAAACAGCTGCAAGCACGCGGGTACCAGGTGCATCTGTTTTCAAATATTGGAGATCTTATCTTAGATGATCTTGTGGCAAAGCAGCCGGCTTTGATCAACCTCTTTGATGCCATATGTTACACACATGCGCGCACCGGCTACGTTGGCAAGCCGTATGACGCGGCGTTTCATGCGTATCATGCACAGTGCAACCCGATGGGCAAACAGGTTATTTTTGTTGATAACACCAAACGCAATATTGCCGCTGCCGAACGTCACGGCATGATTGGAGTGCTCTATACAGATGCTGATAATGTTATCACCACACTAACAAACTTACTGACAATTACACGCAACAGTTAGCATTGTATTACAACAGAGAACAAGGGAGCTTCTCACATGGGCTCTTTCGTTGTTGCCTTTGTCCCATCTTGTCTATCGCTCGCAAGCACTCTTCAGGTGTGGCAAAAGGAACTCTCTCTT
>CAZHJT010000038.1:4363-9409 GCA_964533545.1 uncultured Pseudomonadota bacterium
AGGCATAAAGCCGCTATAAACAGATAATTACTCATAGATTGATCATCATTGTATCGTGTACTTCTTCTACCATCAGAGTATTGGCGAAACGAGCCACACATACCATCGGTATTTTCTCCACCATTGCGAATAACAGCAATTGTTTTTTCCCAATATTCGCCACAAAGCAAGATCAATTCACATGAAGATGATAGTGTCCTCTCATCTTCTGAATCTAATTTCACTACGGTTGGCTTTAACTCAGGTTTGCCTTGAAAAGAAAACAGTTGTTCAAGATCACAATGTGAACTACTGCTGCTTGTTGTTGTCTGCTCACTCATGCCATGCATACAAGAAACGATCATTAGCGATGCTAATACTATTTTTTTCATGCTTCAACCCTTTTTCATAGTGCGCACAATCGTAATTCCTGCGGAATATAAAATATACTGTGCGCTTTTGCAAGAGACGATTGAGCTCGTTCCTCTGTACAAAACGATGCCAATAGAGGAGAATAAACAACCCGAAAACCTGTTCATTTCATTAAGGATCTCTATGAACCCTATTATATTCTTATCAGTACTGGCTACCTTCATAGCCACGCTCATCATCATCGGCCTGCGTGCTGCAAAACAGACTAAAACAACTGATGATTATTTCTTGGCGGGACGATCGCTCAGTTTGCATCAGGTTGCCTTTACCTTAATTGCAACACAGCTAGGAGGCAATATGCTCATCGGCACATCACAATGGTCATACGCCTATGGTTTTTATGGCCTGCTGTATACACTGGGTATTGCGATCGGTTTTCTAATTTTGGCCAGTGGCTTTGCTGCCAAACTCCAAGAAGGTGGCGTAGGCACCACAGCAGCATTACTTGAAAAACGGTACAACTCACTCTTTTTAAAAAAGTTTGCCTCTATCATTTCGATCGTGTCACTCTTTGGTATTCTGATCTCAATTGTTATCTCTTCACGAGCATTGCTGGCAAGCGTTGGTATGCACAGTGAAGTTGCCTTCGCTGTGTTGTGGTGTGCCATTATTATATACACCATGATTGGCGGATTGCATGCGGTTGTTGCTGCAGACACTGCACAGGTGATTTTCATTATCGGATCTATTGGCAGCATATCGCTCTATAGCTTTTTAATGCGTCCACATGGCCTTTTAAGCTTGTCTGAGCTGTGGCAATCACAACAACTGTTTGTAGAAAGCTCACAACTAGATATCTCTCGCATAGTGGCAACGCTGCTTATGCCAGCGCTATTTGCACTTGTTGAGCAGGATCTTGCACAGCGTTTTTTTGCTGCACGTTCACCACGCGTTGCGTTGATGGCCGCATTGGCAGCCGGTATTTTTATTGTCGTTTTTGGGTTTGTGCCAGTCTATTTTGGTATGCAAGCAAAGCTGCTCGCGCTACCGCTACCAACCGGCGCCAATCCGTTTTTGTCTATGATAGAGTTTATTACCAATGATTTTGTGTTTGCCTGTGCAGCGTGCGGCGTGTTGGCAGCTATCACCTCAACAGCAGACTCACTGTTATGTGCTATTAGTTCAAACATTGCGCAAGATTTTGATTATGAAACGATCGGCATCAAACGCACCCTCGTATCATCACAACTTATAACGCTTGCTATTGGCATAGCTGCGGTGGCCGGATCATTTGCTATTCACCAGAACATCATTGATGTTGCAATACAAAGCTATGCATTGTCGGTTAGCTGCTTACTGATACCCTTGCTGTATGCCTGTTACAGCGCACAACCTCGTGCTAACGCAGCGATTGCTGCTACCTGCATAGGGGGTATTAGCTTTGTACTCTTTTTGATGTACCCCGTGGCATTACCTGCTGCACTCGTTGCGCTGCCTTTTTCATTGCTTGGCTATCACGCCTGTGCGGCACTTGCCCCGCGTTAGAACGAGGCAGACTGACACATATAAAGATGGTTGCCATCAACATCTTTAAAGGCTGCCGATATGCCCCATGGCTCATTGGTAGGTTCGGCAAAGAACTGCACGCCAGCTTGCTTAAGCTGTTCATAGTCACGTTGACAATCGTCAGTTTCAAGATTAAACAGTGGCTTTGATGCACCCTGTTTACCAATTAATGCTTTTTCAGCAGGCTCGACAGCCAACATCAACACAAGCTCAAAATCTTTTTGCCCCGGCAGGCAAAGCGTCAACCAACGCATATCGCCAAACAAAGCATCGGTATGCACGATAAAACCGATTTTTTGGTAAAACGCCAGGGATTTGTCTTGGTCGGCAACGAATAGAGTCAAGTGGGTTATTTTGGTAATCATAATAATCTCAGAAGTTAAGGCGGACTGATACGGTCTACACGCTCTGAACTGTATCATAGCATAGCAAACAGCAGAATCTAGAGCTTCAGTGGCTCAACGGTACACTCATCGCGCAAAAGGCAGAACACTTTATTGAGATCATCAGTGACGGTAAAAAGCTGTAGCTCTTGTTCGGTTACAAAACCATGCTGATACATCTCATTGGTAAGCCAACCAATCATAGGTTTCCAATACTCGACACCAAACAAAACAATCGGTATACGCTTTGTTTTTTTTGTCTGCACGAGCGTGATCAACTCAAACAGTTCATCAAGCGTGCCAAAACCGCCGGGAAAAAAGACTACGCCGGATGCATAGCGCGTTAAAAGCCATTTTCGTGCAAAAAAATATTTGAACTCTATATACTCATGCACACACTGATTCGGCTCTTCTTCTCCAAGATCAGTTACCCCTATGCCGATCGTTTTGCCCTTGCCGCTTCCATCAAGCTGTTTAATACCGCAACTGACTGCTTTCATAATTCCCGGGCCACCGCCTGTGAGTACCGAAATATTGGCTTGCGAAAGCATGCCACCAAGTTCGACAGCCTTTTTTGCATAATGATAATCTTGCCCGATGCGAGATCCGCCAAAAATCGACACAACTGGTTGAGCAAGAGCCGCTACTTTCCAAGCGCCACGAATAGTTTGAAAATAAGAACGCAAGAGATGCCACGCCGTTCTGAACCAATCTCGTATCCTCGATACCATGGAGCCACCCTTTTCTCATCTAAATATCAAGACTCGTAAATACCTGAAACTCTGTTGCTGGGTCTTTCCATACCGCGGGAGGCAGTCCAGCTTTTTGTGACAATTGCGTTAAGGTCGTTGGCAAATCCCACCCAAACTCTACAGCTACTTTGGGTAAAAAGAGCGCCTGCTGATTGCCGTTTTTTAAAATAATGCCATGTTTGCCCAGCTGAATATCACGATATGAAGCGATTTTAACCGGCACGGAAAGGATCGACAACGTGACGGTAATTGCTGGCAACTCATCGGCCGTGACCGGTTTAAAACGTGTATCACGTACTGCAGCAGCTTCGGTCATGCTCATTATGCCTTGCTTTAACGGCATGGTTGGCTCAACAAGACCTATGCAGCCACGAAGATCTCCTAGAGGATTAGTAGGTTGTGCATCAAGCGCATTTTTTTTATACAGCGTCACAAAAACGCCACGCTTTTCATCACCTGCGGTTCCTAACAAAGGCAATAAAAAAGGGCTTTTTGATTGATCATAGAGTGAAGCCAACATACCCTTGCTAAGTTCAAGAAACAGGTACTGCTCCATGCGCGTAAATTGATCAGACAATGGTTGTGATGCACGTTTTTGCGTAGTAAAAACTAAACCAACGTAACTTACACTACTGCCCGTTACCTGCGCATCGCTTGATCTTTCATACGCAATAAGACGAGATTCAAGATCACCAAATACCTGTTGTTGGCATAATGCTAGAAATAGAGCAAGTGGCATACGCCCGCATACGGTGGCACCCGTTTTTTTGATCACCTCTAAAAATGGTTCAAGCTTTTGCTCTTGCACTGCCGTAACCACTGCTGCATCAAGTTGTTGAATGCGCTCAGAAACATGGTCACTAAAAGGTGTATACGCAAACTGCTTGCCATAATGGGTAAAATCGGTGCTCACTATCACCAGCGTCTGTTTGTCTATGAAAGGAGCAAGCGCTTGTGCAACTGCGCTGATCTGTTGCGTAGCGAGGTCACCAACAATCAAGGGAACCACGGAGACGTTCTTTAAATACCGTTGGACAAAAGGGAGTTGCACTTCAACTGCATGCTCCTGTTTAAACAGACCATCATCAAACGTAAACAGTTTCTTCTTCGACAGTTTTTTCACCACCGCAGTATCGATAACAACGTCACCTTGTGGCATAACGTAGCGACTAAAGGTTGGCAACCGTACACCAGCAACAGCTTTGTAATGTGATGGCGCAAGAATAATCACGCGCGAAATAGCTGCATGCTCTACCGTTTTATAGGTTGCTGCCGCAACTACACCTGAGTATTCAAGCGCTGCATGGGGCACTACGAGCGCACGAATCTGATGTGGGTCAAGCTGTGTACCTAGCCGAGCCGACTTTCTTTCAAGACCATTCAACAAGCCCGCCAGAGCAGTTGCGTCAGACGGGTACCAGGATGAGGTAAGATGTGCTTGCATGCTGGTAGACGGCGACGATTGCAACGGTGGCGCTAATCGTTTTGACTCAGCTTGGCAATCTATAATCTGGAGGGATACCAGAATATACAGTGCGCCATGAAACGTTATGATAGGTCTACATCGAGAAAGCATATGAGCTACCTTTTAGTATAAAAAATAATATGGTAGCTCAAGTGTTATATACTGAGGCGCTTGATTACAAGAATTTTTGAGATGGCTATTCTTTCTTTACAATAATATTCGGTCGTTGTGTGATCAGAGTGTCTTGCGTTATACGATCATGAATCATCTGCTCTGCGATTTTTTTCGCAGATGCAACGTCTTTTCCTTCTTCCAAAAGCATTTCTTCTTGGGCAGCTAAATGCAGATTATATACAAAAGGATTCATTGTCCTATAAAGCAAAACGATATTCTTCTGACTTGCCGGTTTACCTTTTACAAAATTTAAAACTCGATCTCTCTCGGCAAAATATTCTTCACTACCTACAGCAACGCGTGCGTTTAGAAATTTTTCATACTCAAGAGGATCAGTAGTAAACACGTAGTGAGA
>CAZHJT010000039.1:0-3909 GCA_964533545.1 uncultured Pseudomonadota bacterium
CATCAGGCGCTGTATGCATTGATAGACTGTGGCACGATACCAGATCGCATCGACAGAATTCATGAAGTGTCGACAAACCCGCAGTTAAAAGCGCCTGAGCAACAAGCAGTTGTGCAAGCATTGTTTCTACCCAATGGCATAATCAAAGATTTCGCTGAATATGACCGTGCTCAATCACTCAAGATGCCATCAGCAATTTTAGAAGAAGAGTATGCACAGACACGCCTTCTTCTGAATCGTTTGGTGTATGCAGAGCGAGTGTGTGCGGATGAGCACCTTCAGGATACATGTGCTGCAGCTATAGAATGTATTCAATACGCTGTTGCAATAGAGGATGAAGAAGATCCAGAACTGTATCTTTCGTATGCGCGTGATGTTTACACGCAAATAGCCGCAGCGAATATGTTATTTAACGAGCAACAGCAGCCGGCAGATAATCAACAAAATAATAACCAGCCGCAAAATAATGATCAGCCACCATCAGATCCGAACAAGCGACCTAACAAAACTAAGAAAAATCAAAAACCTCCAGCGAATACAGACGGCCCTCGATTGCTGCAAATGACCAAAGAACAATGGAAAAAGTCCGTAGACTATTGCTCGCAAGACAATAATCTTCGCCATTGGTTTAGAAAAAACCTTATCAGGCATAAATTTGTAGCGTTGCTTGCAAAAATGCAAGGTGATGAAATTGCAGTAGTTGAGGCTATATTAGCCCAATGTATTGGGAAATTGCCTCACGATGGTTTTTTTGAAGATATCCCAATTTTGGTAGAAGGATTCATTGTTACTGTTAATGGAGTAGTTATGGAAGGGGTTATTAAACTTGGCACTATATTTATCAAATAATAGGTACTAGATGAACTGGAAAGAACAATTACACGCTTTAGAGCAAGCTAAGTCTTGGGATGCGGCAATAATATTCATGGAGAAGTTCATACATGAGCATCCTGATAACATGGAAGCATATCTTTTCCTGAATTATCTTTTAGCTAACATGATAAGCGAAGAACAGGGATGGGGTCTTGGAGATGAAAATAGGCGCAATTATATAGTAGACTTGCTCGTAAAATACACTGATGAATCGTATGAAAAATTTTCAAATAAGTCTGACTATTTGTTCTATACGGCTGTGATATATGGCTATGCTGACTGGTATCTTAGCTGGTACCTTCGAAATGAAAATAAAGATTATAAAGCCATGTTCGAGAAGGCCATCGCATTAGAACCAGATAATCTTTTTTATAAACAGATCTATCTTCAACATATATCTGGGAGCATTCCTGACAAAGAAGAACGCGATATCGAATTTGCAAAAAAAGTACTCGCACAAGATCCTTCAATTAAAAAAATATTTGATGAAAAAGGCGCTTTAGGAGAATCTGTTTGGTGGAGCCTTACACACAACAGTAGGGAGGTATTAGGATTGCCGAGATATTCTGATGAAGAAATAGCCAGTTGGAAGCGGGGCGCAGAGTAATATAACAGGCAATAATGGTAAGAAACTGGCGGGAACAAGTCGAACAATTAGAACACGAAGGCAATTTTGACATCGCAGTTTTTTTGCTGGAAAAGGTAATTCAGGAACATCCAGATGAGATGGACGCATACATAATTAAGGAATACAATGCCTCGCGTGATTTACATTAACGGTCCTTCGAGTGTGGGCAAAAGTACCCTTACTCGAGCACTCCAAAACGCGCTTACCGAGACTTATTTGAGGATTGGTATCGATCAAATGATCGGTATGATGCCAACAAGGCTCAACGATTGGAGTGAGGGAACTGTCCGTACCGCTGAAAATAGAGCTCCTGGCTTTTGCTGGAATTTCGAACAACTACCTGATGGCTCTCCTGCTCATCACATCATGAGAGGCCCAGAAGGAGTACGTATTTCTGATCTGTTTCATACCGTAGCACGTACGATGCTTCTTGCCGGGTATTCGATTATTATTGATGATGTTGCACTCAGAGGTCGTGATGACATTGAACGCTGGCAAAAAACAGTAGCCGAGTTCCCAGCCATTTGGGTTGGATTAACTGCGCCGTTGTCTGTGCTTGAAGAACGTGAACGTACACGTGGAGATCGAGCTTTGGGATCAAGTGGCGTCCAAGCAAGTTTAGTGCACGCAGGCAACTTTCACTATGATTGTTTTTTTGATACAGCTAACGTATCGCTTCAGCAGATGGTGCACATAATAACTACAAAAATATCTGCAACCCCTGAGTAGCATGAATGCCTGGTTGTGATAGAGTATACACAAGTTAGGTAACTATTTTTGCTACAGGAGTGGTAACATATATGCGAATTATTGTCAGTACCCAAAACATTCATGAACATAACGTTGATTGCATAGCGCTTGTTGTTCAACAGGATGCTCTCAACACGCAGCAGATAGAAGTGATCGCCAGGGCCTATCTTCCGGATATGTCGGCCCTTTTGGCGCATCGCAACTTCACCGGCAAAGAAGGTTCAGTAACCGTATTGACCGGTCAGCGTGATGGTCGCCTTGTGGAAATCGTGGTTGCCGGTCTAGGATCAGCGCAAGCAGGGAATATGCCACTCGAACGCTACCGTCGTGCGTTAGGACGCATTATACGCAGCATGGAATCACGCACCTGCGCTGCGCTGTTGTTGGCTGTGCCTGATGCTGCGCTGTTTGCTTGTGATGCGGCTACCTTAGCCGAACAGACATCGGTAGCTTTGCATATGGCATCCTATCACTTTGATGAATTTATAACCGATATAGCGCGTAAAGTTAAAGTTCCTGAGTTGATCGTTCTTATGGGCAATCAGGAGCTTGCGACACAGCAATCTGCAGTGGATAAGGGTACCATTATCGCGCAAGCGGTTAACTGGTGTCGTCATTGGATCGATATGCCACCATCAAACTCAACGCCAACCCATCTTGCCGATCATGCAGAAGATGTTGCGCGCAAGTATGATCTCAAAATAAAACGCTTTGATGAGCGTGAAGTGATTAATATGGGTATGGGCGGCTTGGCTGGTGTGTCGGCAGGTTCCGATCAAGATTGTCACTGTGTTGTTTTTGCACATCGTTGCGGTGAAGATGCCGCGCCAACAGTTGCATTTGTGGGTAAAGGTATCACCTTCGATTCTGGTGGTTTGAGCATCAAGCCTGCAGCCAGCATGGAAACCATGAAGGATGACATGTCGGGCGCTGCTGCAGTTATAGCAGCGATGCAGGTTATTGGGCAACTGAAGCCACGCGTTAATATTATCGGATTTACGCCATTGTCAGAAAACTTACCAAGTGGTAAAGCGACAAAGCCTGGCGATATTTTAAGATTCTATAACGGCAAAACGGCTGAAGTGAAAAACACTGATGCTGAAGGGCGTTTGGTTCTTGCCGATGCGTTATCCTATGCGGTTAAAAACTACAAACTTGATGCGATTATCGATCTTGCGACGCTCACTGGCGCTTGTGCTCATGCATTTGGGCCTTTCTTTACGGGCATGATGAGTCAGCACCCAGCCTTTGCGGCGCGCGTACAAGAGTCTGGTGATCGCACCGGCGACCGCGTATGGCCGTTGCCATTCGATAATGATTATAAGGCTGCTATAAAATCGCCGATTGCCGATATATGCAACATTGGTAGTGGCAAGTATCGCGCTGGTGCTATTACGGCAGGCTTTTTCTTGCAGAATTTTGTCGACGATGTACCTTGGGTGCATCTTGATATTGCTGGTACTGCATTTGAAGTGCCTGATATTCCGTACTATCGCCCTGATGGCGCGACCGGCGTTGGGGTACGTTTGTTAGTTGATCTTGCTATGAACTGGCAAAAGTAAGACATTAAAAAGCTCTACTTCAAAGAGCACCGGCCTGCTCGACAGTTTTTGCTGTTGAACAGGCCGGTCTTTTGTTTTTATAGCAACTAGCTTTTA
>CAZHJT010000039.1:3919-9245 GCA_964533545.1 uncultured Pseudomonadota bacterium
TCGCATGCCGAAAGAAATCTTGATACCACATGATGTACCAAGCACTACTCCCAAAGAGCCTCCTGCAAGTGCACCACCTTTGGCCATCTGTCCGATGTCCCATCTTTTACCATTCATACCAGTTCCATTAGTTGTTGTCTGAGTCGTGGTAGAGCCAAACCAGGTTAATAGATTAAATGGATTGCCGCGGGTAGTAGTCGTTGTGGTTGTTGAGCCATTCCACCATAAATTCCAGTTATGGCCACCAGCAAAAGCTCCACACAGAGCAGCGCCTGCTACTGCGCCAACAAGCCCATATTTAGTAGCGCCAAACAAAGCATTCAATGGACTATACAAAGTTGCTGAAACGGTTGGGCCAGTAGGTTTTTTTTGTTCAGAATTAGGATTGAGCGTTCGCGCAATGAGAAATTTCATGGTGTCGGGATCACCCTGTTGTGTTGCCTTCATTACCGCTTTGCTCAAACAGGTTGCCTGTGCAACGGTATCGCGTTTCTTGCCAAATAATTGATGGCTTTCTTTCTCTACACACGCATCAAATGCTGTATGAAACGCTTGTGTATACTTAGGTTCATGTGTTGTGCATGCAGCCTTCGCAAGCTCATATAGTTTGTTAGAGCAGGCATCGTGAGGAAAAACTGGCCGTAAGGTCTGCTCTACGATTTCGGACATTGGAGTGACTGTTATCGGAGTGGCTTTCGCCGGTTCATCTGCGCGTAAAGCAGGGTTTGCCAGGGTTACGCAGGCAGCGAGCATCGCTATCTGTATTGTTACTTTATTCATAGAAAACACCTATAGTAAGAGGTTTAACTGTGTTATTCTCTCTATGAATAAGCGTAGCGATGCTGCAATTTCGTGCAACAGCCCCCAGTTTATGGGATCATAGCACAGGGTAGCCCAGGTTTGGGCCTCGTCGGCGTTTATGCGCAAGCATGAGTGGTTGGATGCGTTGCGTGGCCTGCAAATATTTTCTTATAGTCCAGTCTTTGTCAAAAATAGCCATTAATAGCGTTTGTTGTTATCCTAAACTCCATTACGTGTAGTAATGTTGATTGGTGAGCTGTTGATCCAATCTATTCAATCAAGTTAAAGATTTTAATTCATCATAACGTTACAGAGATTTATATGAAACATACTATATCGCTGTTGTTTTTTATTCTTGTTATTCAGTCTCCAATCGCGCAGGCCGGTACTATTTTCAGTTTTTTGCGGGAATCAGAGAATGATGAGGCAAGAGATTATTCAAGGAGCATGAGCTACTATTGGGCTCGAAAGGTTGCAGCTGCTAAGCGACGACCATCAAGAAGATTTATCATAAATCTTGGTTCCATAGCTGAAGAGCCTGAAATTGAGGAAGGACCTAGGAATTCCATCATCGCTCAATCGCCGAAGACATATCAAGAGATGGCAGCTGCGTCACCAACTCTTTCTGCTCTTGCCGTTGTTGCGCAATCTGAGCCTGTTGCTCCTAGTCTATCAGTAGAGCCTTTGGCAAAAGAGCATTTCCCAACCGATTGCCTATTTTTGACCAGATAAGGCTTTGCTCAGCACTTCTCGATCTTAATAAGCGCTTCTTTAAGCACTCTTGACTTCGCATGACCGCAGTGAGTACCATTTTTCATAGGCTCACGAAAAAAAGCAGGTGTTACGCGGCACAAAAAGGAGTTGTGGCATGAAGAAGTCTTTGCTTAAAATTATCGGTCTCATAAGTCTTATCAACGGTATACTTTTATATGGCGCTGAGCGCTCAGGCAGAGCTCTTGTGTCAGTCGATACTGAGCTTGCTGATTTAGAAGATAGAGCACACCATGGCAGTGCGCGCCTGTTGCTCCAACAACATGATTTTGCGCAGCAGTATGACGCAGCTGCGGGGCGGGATCTTAGGAGTTCATGTCCGCGTGTGCTTGCGCTTATCGAGGATTTTAAAAGCCCACGTACTGCTGCAGCTGCTCAGCAGTTCTTACAGCGAAGAACTGCGGCAGAACTGACCTTTCTTAATACAAACGCTCCTTCACCGACACATCGTGGTGGCCGCTTAGAGACCAGTGACAGTACCCAAAGTGGTTGCGATAAGCAGGCAGTTCTTGTAGAAGCCTTGATAGCAGGAATGGCTAAAGATTTTGAACAACGGGAGCGCATACACACGCAAGAATCTGCCCAGTCGGCGCAGCAACATCAAGAAGTAGGAGCACAGGTAGAGCGGCTTACGCGTAGAAACCATTGTTTCATGGCAGCATCATGGATTATAAGCGCCGCTAGCCTTACCTGGGGGATTGTGGCGACGGTAACAAAACATAGTTAAAGGAGTCGGCTATGGCTACTCGGATACTTATGCTGGTTGGGTTTTTGTGTGGTATCAACCTTTGTGCTAGTGACAAGAACGAACTTCCTGCGCGGACATACTCAACCTTTTCAGGATTCTCATCACTCCAAGTACCAGCTCGGGCGCCCGCGAGCGTTGAGCGCGATCCTGAACTTGCAGCACTTGCTATGCCAGCCATGAAATCATCCTTTAAGAAGCTTTTTGATGAGCATCCATCACAAGCAAAGGCTCATCAACTCTATACATCATGCACGCAGCAGGAGCAGCAAGCGCTTGATAGAGCTGCTGGGCACCATGCGCTGCAGCGCAAACCACGAAAAGAAACAGAGGATACAGGAACTGCCGGCGCTGTAAGCACCTTGGTTGATACGCTCATAGATATAGCCAATGATAGACATGCAAAGAATGACAAGAATGCTGCAGGTCGACGTAGAAATAGCTGTGCTGCGATAACCACGTCACTTACTACACTTGCATGTGCTGCTTGGGGTATTTATGCTCAATCGACAAAAAGTAACTGTTAAGCTTTTTGCTCAGCCGTTTTTGCTGCATTGCTCTCATGCCATGCCTGCAATGATACCGGAAAATGTGGCTTTGCCAGTTCAAGCATGCCCAGCGCATATTGCTGAATCTCATACTGTGCACCCGGATGCAAACGCAATGTTAAGAAATGCATTAACGAGTGCAGGTTGCAGGTGAACATAAATTCAGTGTAGGTGCAGACGGGCAGTAGACCGCGTGCCAGCTCGCGACAGACACCTTTTTCAAGTAATGTTTCATAGGCGCTTGTGCTTGCAGCCAATGCTTGCTGGTAGACGGCGAGTAGCTCTTCGCTTTCAAATGAATCGCCAGATGCTTGTCTATTTGATGCCGACTGATAACGCCATTGTGGTGGTGTATAAAACTCTAGGCTTGATTTCACGTAGCGGTAGCTAATTTCATTATAGGAATTCATGCGATGGCGCATCCATTGGCGAGCGACAAAGATGGGACATTTTACGCGAAATGACAGTTGGTTATGCTCAAAAGGACTCGTGTGATGATGTTCAACCAAATAACGAATCAATGCTTCGTCCCGTTTGCTGACCGTATCGACAACTTTTCCAAAAGATACGCGCGCGGCGTTGACCACATCAACGTCACTACCAGAAACGCGTGCTAATGATAATGAGCTGATCCCATCACCAAGCGGGTCCAAACTATGTGGCGCTATTTCGGCAGGTGTCACTAAGAGCTCTTTTTCAAGTTCGATTGCCATGAATAATTCCTTATGTTCTTTGCTGTAAAGTGGTGCGCGTAAAGTTTATAATCAAACCTATCATCAGTATACTGCTAATAAGCGCGGTATTACCATAGCTAATAAAGGGCAGACCTATACCTTTTGTAGGTACAAGGCCGGTGGTGACGCACAGATTAATAATAGCCTGTAGGCTGATCAGTATAATAAACCCAACGGTGGCGTATGAAAAGAACGGATCGTTGAGTCGCCATGCAAGGCGCAGTCCGGCATAGAGCAGCAGCGCGTATAGAGCGATGAGTGTTACGGCACCAATAAAACCGGTCTCTTCGGCAATAATAGAAAAGATAAAATCGGTGTGTTGCATCGGCAGATAGAAGAATTTCTGCTTTGAGTTTGATATGCCAACACCCCACAACCCACCTGATCCGATGGCAATTAATGATTGAATAATTTGAAAACCAGCACCCTGAGGGTCATTCCACGGGTTTAAAAAAATCAATATGCGTTGTAAGCGGTATGGTTTGAGCAGCACCAATGCACCGGCAACCGGTATTAAAGCTGCGATGGTGATCAGGAGCTGCTTGCTATGCAGGCGTGAAATAAAGAGCATAATGCAGCTGGTGGCAATCAACGTGACGGTCAAACCAAAGTCCGGTTGCTTGAGCAAAATAGCACTCACGCAGGCCAGTATGATCATAAATTTTGTATAACTTATGCTGGTCGAGCGATGATACGGTTTTGTCGCGGTCAGCAGATAGGCTACATAGAGCACGAGCGTTATTTTCAGCAGTTCACTCGGTTGAAATGAAAAGCCTGCAAGTGATATCCAGCGTTGAGATCCGTGAATTTTGCGCGCAAAGGTTGGCATTAAGGTTAAGAAGGTTAAGAGCAGTGCAGTGAAAAAACTAACCGGTGCCCAACGCTTGATGCTTTCCGCTGGGATAAGTTGCAACCCGACAAGTGCGAGTGCGCCGAGCAATAAACCTATCAGATGTTTTTTTGCAAAGTAGGCTGCCGATCCGTGCCGTTCAAGCGCGTAGACTGAGCTTGATGAGTAGACGAAAATAAGGCCAACGATACACAATAGTGCGACGCAGAGTATGACGCAGTGAAGCAATGTTTTTATGAGCTGCTTGTTGGTCATGATACAGAACCTTTTTTTTATAAACAGATCTTGCTTCGCTTTAATGTATGCCTATTTTTCTTGTTATGTGCGTCAGCAAAATCTAATAATTTATTCCGGTTCTTGCAAGCAGTTAGGAATCTCTCTAGTCTGCTAACAGAGAATCTGTTAAAGTCTGTGCGCATAGATTTTCTGTCATAAGATGTATGGGAAACAGGATGAGTATGAAAAAAACTATTTTTGTATTAGTGCTTGCCATCTCGATGCACGTCGGGGATAGCTGTGCAGGAGATGCCACGAGCGATGAGTCCCAACCCTTGGAGCTGTCTTCTGCTGGACTCTCGCCTCTCAGGTATAGGCAGCAGCTTGAAGATGATCTGGTAGGCGCATGGTCGAAGAAAGTACAAAGCGATGAGGAGTGCGCGCATGCAATAAAAAGCGCAAAGCGCAAATCTTGCTTGAAAGTCTGTTCGGTCATGACATGTAGCATATCTTTTGTTGTCGGTCTTATTGGTTGGGGTTTTCCGGCATCATTCAAAGCTTTGAGCGATGCGACTAAGTGTCACTAATCTAAGGATCATACCTAAAGATATAAAACGTAGAGCAAACTACGGTAAGTACGAAATATGCTATTCTCGGGTCA
>CAZHJT010000040.1:0-280 GCA_964533545.1 uncultured Pseudomonadota bacterium
GCGTTCAAGGCGACGGTCTGCAATATATTCAACATATTCGCAGAACTGTTCGGCGTTAATGCCTAATAACCCATGTGGGCAGGCATCAAGAGCATACTGTTTTTCCAAAATAACGGCATGTTGGATGAGTTCAACGATCTCATCTTGAAATTCTTGCGTCCAGATTGCAGGATTTTCTGCCTTGATTGTGTTAATTAAATCACAGCCGAATGCTAAATGAACACTTTCATCACGCATAATATATTCAAACTGTTCTCCAATACCCACCATTTTGTCCTGG
>CAZHJT010000040.1:382-8686 GCA_964533545.1 uncultured Pseudomonadota bacterium
TGCCAACATCATGGCAAAGCCAGCATAGAAGAAGATGCCTTCCATAATTACATAATACCCAATGAGATCATGCAAAAATTTGCGTATATCTTCGATGGTATCAGTGGTAAAGTTCGGATCGAACAACGAGGTTGTCATCTTTACGACAAATTCATCTTTCTGTTTGATCGTAGGGACCGTTTCATACATGCTGTACATATATTCTGGATCAAGCCCTAATGAATCGCAGCAGTAGATGAACGTGTCTGTATGGACAGCCTCTTCATACGCTTGGCGTAATAGGTACTGACGGCATTCAGGGTTGGTCACGTGTTTGTAGACGGCCAACACAAGATTGTTTGCGGTTAATGATTCTGCGGTAGAAAAAAAGCCAAGATTCCACAAGATCAGACGGCGCTCAGTTGGCGTCAACACATTTGGAGACTTCCACTGCTCAACATCCCGCTGCATGGACACCTCTTCAGGGGTCCAGTTGTTTGCAACGCCATCTTTATAATGTTGCCGTGCCCATAAATAGGTCATGGGCAGAATCTTGTTTGGATCAACTTTTGAGTTATTAATAATGCCTTTTTGGGCCATGATAGTATCCTCTTTTTACAATAATTATTGGCATGATTCGCAATCAGGTCCTGCCATGATTGAACATGCAGTTACTACTACTTCGGTAGGTCCTAAATCGTCTTGCGCATCAGACTGTGTCTGCGTTGCCCCATCTGTTTGCTGAGGAGCAAGCTCTTTGTATTCGCGCTTTTGTGTATAACCAAATTTTTTGGCATCCAGTGTTGCCTTTTCAATCTGTGTAGCACCGAGCGTACGCAAGTAATAGGTCGTTTTCAAGCCCATTTTCCATGCAGCAAGATAGATAGCGTTTAATTTTGCTCCTGAAACGCCCTTCATAAAGACGTTATGTGATTGACTTTGGTCAATCCATTTAGTGCGGCGCGCAGTAAATTGCAACAACCATTCAGGATCGATATCGAACACCTCTTTATAGGTATCTTTAATCCATTGCGGAATGCGTTCAATCATAGCCACATTGCCATCATAATATTTCAGCTCATCGAGCATCTGTGTGTCCCAGAGACCACATTTTTTAAGATCGGCAATCAGATATTGATTCACAATGGTAAATTCGCCGCTCATATTTGCTTTAACGTAAATGTTCTTATAGATCGGTTCAATGCAGGGTATGCAACCGGCAATATTAGAAATTGTTGCCGTTGGTGCGATTGCCATGGTGTTTGAGTTGCGCATACCATACTGCTTGACGTGTTCACGTACCGGTGTCCAATCGTAAAAGCTACTTTTATCGACATCCAATGGTATGCCTCGTTCTTGTTCAACGAGTGCCATAGTGTCATAAGGGAATAATCCGCGATCCCATTTAGAGCCTTTATAAGAACTGTACGTGCCTCGTTCAGCCGCTAACTCCGATGATGAAAGAATCGCATTATATGAGATAAACTCCATCAGAGCATCACCAAAGGTGAGCGCTTTGGTGTCTTCAAACGGCAAGCCGAGTTTGTAGAGGGCATCTTGAAAGCCCATCAATCCAAGACCTATTGGTCTGTGGCGTACGTTAGAATCATGTGCTTCTTGTGTTGGGTAATAACAGATGTCGATCACGTTATCGAGCATGCGAATGGCAGTTTTTACCGTTTTTGCCAACTTGGCCTGATCTACGTCACCATTGATGATATGCTTGCTGATATTAACCGAGCCAAGATTGCATACCGCTGTTTCGTCAGGGGATGTATTAAGTGTGATCTCAGTACATAAATTCGAGCAATGTATTATACCAACATGATCTTGTGGTGAGCGAATGTTGCATGCATCTTTGAAGGTTATCCATGGATGACCTGTTTCAAAAAGGCGGCTTAACATTTTGCGCCAGAGCTTGGTAGCCGATACTGTCTTAAACTGTTCAATGTCGCCCGCTGCCGCTTTCTGTTCATACTCGATATAGCGTAGCTCAAACGCTTTACCATACAGGTGATGGAGGTCAGCTGTTTCACTTGGGCAAAACAACGTCCAATTCTCATCGTTGAGTACGCGCTTGATAAATAGATCAGGTATCCAGTTTGCGGTGTTAATATCATGCGTACGTCGGCGATCATCACCCGTGTTTTTACGTAGATCGATAAAATCTTCAATATCGAGATGCCACGTTTCTAAATAGACGCAGGCTGCTGCACGCCGTTTTCCGCTACGGTTAATTGCTGCAGTTACGTCGCTGGCGATTTTTAGAAAGGGAATGAGCCCTTGGCTTTCGGTGTTGATAGTCTTTATAAATGACCCTGTTGCACGTATATTCGTCCAGTCGGTACCAATGCCGCCCGACCACTTTGAAAGTTGAGCGTTATCACCATACACTTTAAAGATATGAGATAAGTCATCAGACACCGTGTTTAAAAAACAGGAGCTCAATTGTGGGCGTACAAGACCTGAGTGGAGTAGTGTCGGTGTACCAGGAAGATACTCAAATGACGACATGGCATGGTAAAACTCAAGGGCGCGAGCATTTTTGTGTGGCTCATTAAGCGCCAAGCCCATAGCAACTCGCATCCAGAATGCTTGTGGCAATTCCAAGCGTATAGATTTATGTTTCAAGAAATATCGTTCATATAACGTTTTCATGCCCATAAAATCGAACAGCTGATCGCGAGAAGGCTCTAGAGACTTGGCAAGCAATGGTAGATCGAAGGTGGCTAACTCTTTTGATAAACAGCCGAGCTCAATACCTCGTTCGATACCCGTTATAAATGCTTGTCGATAGACCGCTTGATCTTGATCTTTAATAATCGAGCTGTCGGTGACTTCATTAAACAGTTTTTTCAAGAGCAGTTGTGATGCTACCGATCCATAATAAGGATCACGCTCAATAAAGGCTACTGCTGCCATAATACAGGCCTGTTCAAGCTCTTGGACTTTGATGCCATCAAAAATGTTGCACAATGATTCTTGTATAATAAGATCAACATCGATGACGGGGTTGCCAGAGCTTGCCCACAGAACTAAGTCGCGTAAACGATCGATACTTAATAACTCAATCGTGTCGTCACGCTTAGTAACCGAAAAAGCGGTACCACGATATGATTGTTCAGTGTATGATTCTGTCTGTACGCGTGGATGAGCAGCTTGAGCTGCTGCACTATTTTTACTCAGATCCATGGTATCCTTTCGCTTACTCAAAAAATGGTACTACGCCTTATACTTTTTATGCCATCTTGCGGCAATACAATAGACACCCTTTATCCTAGTGCATTGCCACATATCATTTCGCTCTGTTACCTTAAGCGACTACAATCAGTGTCAATTTTTTATTTTATTTCTTGACAGATAGAAGAGCTTGTCGTTTCATGGTTTATCTAATGTAGCGGTTTGATACCGCTGAATCAAATAGTTTTTGCTCTTTTTTTTTCGAAAAATTATTCTGAATTTTTTCGTAACAACATAAACACAAACGTTTCACATAGAGAATTTTTATTATAAGTTCATGTATACCTATAAACCCTGATTGGTTCACTATCTTGACCATATTGATAGCAGTAAAGAAATGAAACAAGAAAATATATGCAATGTTCTTACGTTCTATAATACCTAACAGCAATTCTCTGTGTTTAAAGCGACACTCTTTCGTGGTGCTTTCTTGGCTAATAACCGTATGCGGTGTATGGTATACAGCATGCGAGCATGTATGATGCCTTTTTGGGTAAGATTTTTTTGTTAGGTTTTTATAGTATGAACATTGTTAAGCTATCTCTCTTTTCGCTGCAGATTATGCTTGTAGTCCCCGCACTTTGCTGTGCTGCTGAATCGCAGTCTCAGTGCGATAATGAAATTCTAGGCAATCCTCAAGAGCTTATTTTTGAGATCGATGGTGTCAATACTATTATCAATGATCCTTGTCTCGAGCAAGATCAGCCTGAAATGGATTATGAACAAGCAGTCGATGAATTTCATGAAGAAGATGATGAAGATGCTGAGCAAGAGGATGACGAAGTTGACCTTGGCGATGAAGACATAGCGTTAATTGATTACGAAGAGCAAGAAGAACTGTTGGTCAGTCCAGCAGATGTTCTGCCGCTGCAGCAGCAGAGCGATACACCTACCGTTGTACAGCTTACGGAGCAACAAGAGGTTGTTAACCTGCCAGTAGAGTCAGAGGAGCAACCGACCATCGAGCAAGAGAAATCGGTCAGCGATTCATGTGTGTTAGAACAAGAAATGGTAGTGGCGAACGAGGCTGATTCTAGGTCGTATGACCTGATGGATTATATCCATATGCTGCTTGCCAAGGTTAAAGCCCTCTTGTTCCACGATTGAACATACAGCTCAAGATAGGCAGGCTTATTTGGTTGCTATGAGCGAAATACACAGTGGTAGAGGTTTGTAGAGGTATGCAGCTTCTGCTTGTTTGCAAAATCTTTTTACAGCATCCGTCGTTGACTGCATAAAACGTGACCACGCAATGGGGTCTGGAAAGCTCGGTCGCGCTTTGCTTGAGCCAATAGCCTTATCAAACGCCTGAGAAAAGGTCAGTTGTATGCCATGCTTGTGTGCTGTTCTAATAAGGGCTCCCAACAATGTACAAGTCGACACCTTTTCTATGTCTTTAATAGCAATGCGTAGCCCAACCATCCTCTTTTTCTTGCGGGTGCTGTAGTAGCTAAAATTGGTGCTCTGTATAGCATGTTGCGCCAGGGCGCTACGTAGCGTTGCCCAAAATGCAGCCGACACGTTGAGGTCATGCGGGAGCATAATACATTGGAACGCCAAAGGAGTACCAATGGCTAGATCGAAAGGGCGTATCTCTCCCAGTAGGCCCAAAAACGAATAGCCGTAACAGGCTTGTAAGTTTTGAATATTAGGTGACAGGTTCATAGCGCATTGCGCCACATTCTGCAGGGTGCTTCGGTAGCCGATCATGGGAACTATTCGAAGATCAGCTTTATTTTCAAAGCAATTTTTGTTGAAATAGCGGGCCAGTTCTGCCACCGTCATGCCATGGCGCAAAGGAATTGATGCTACACCAATAAAGGATTTTAAATCTGCATCAACAAGTGGTCCTTCGACGATGCGGCCTAATGGGTTGGGGCGATCAAGCACGACGAGCGATTTATGGTGGCGAGCGGCAGCCTCAAGTATATAGAACAAAGTAGATATGTAGGTGTAATGGCGCATGCCAGAATCCTGTATATCAAAAACGAACGTATCAATACCATTGAGCACGTCTGGTGCAAGCTGTTTGCCGCTGCCGTTGCCATATAAGCTTATAATGGGTAGCGCGTGCCGTTTGTCGATGCTGTCATGTATGTCACGTTCAGCAAGCACGGTGCCCTGCAGGCCATGTTCAGGAACGAGCAACGCTTTTATTGTAACACCGCGATCACGGAGCATATCGACGGTGGCGCGACCTTGTTGCGAACGACCCGTTTGATTAGTTATTAATCCTATGCGTTGCGTCGACAACCATTGAATCATTGCAGGAGAAATATTTTCAACACCGAGTTTAAAAAGAGGATCAGCCTTTTCGCTACACAGAGCTTGCATGCAACAACTAACGACTACTATAGTGATCAGCTTAGTTGCCATACTCGTTTCTCCGTCATACGCTGTCGCTTTTTTCAAGATACTATCACAACGTTGTATCGGTATTCTTAACCCAAGCATAACAATGAGATCTTTTTATTATCAAGAAATTTCTAATAAAAAATCAAAAACAGCGTTAACTACTCAATGCAATCGACAAGAAAGAGTCTTATTTTAAGATTCCAAATCATAACCTATGCGTTGAAAAAAAAACAAGGCCTGCTATGCTTGCCGGGGAGTTTTTTATTATAGCTACTAAAAAACTTTAGCGTCTTTAATTATTTATAGAATTGTTTTTTTTGCTAGGCGTATGTATGAAGCAGATTTTTAGAGTGGTGATAATCGCTATGGTACTTGCTTTCTCGGTCGAAAGTGGCGCCCTGTCGAATGATAAAGAAAGTATCAGTTCAGAATTTATCTTTGAGGCGTGCAAGAACGGGAGTCAAGAACAGGTAAGAGCCTATGTTGAAAAGGGTGGGTCGCTACGTGTTATCAATGATAATGGCTGGACCCCATTGCTCTGTGCCACTATTTATGGACATCTGTCTCTGGTAAAAATGTTGATTAAGTGTGGCGCGGATGCATTGTATCTTGATCATAATAAAGATACTGCATTGCAGTATGCCGCTTATCATGGACATTTACCCCTCGTAAAATATTTTATCGATTTGGGCCTTCCTCTGGATAATCAAGACGCACACAATTTTCAGACAGCGTTACTTGATGCAATCCTTAATGGTAATCAATCCTGTGCACAGGAGCTTATACTCCGTGGCGCAGATGTTGTGCTGGCAGACAAGCAAGGTACCACGCCGTTAATGGGAGCGGTTAAACAGGGAATGTTGGCGATAGTTAAACTGTTGATTGCTCATAAAGCGCCTATTAACGCGTATGATAGTTTAGGGGCTACAGCGCTGTCGTATGCCTACGAAAATAATGCTGACGACATTATCGCCTTGTTAGAAAGTCATGGCGCTCATGCACCGCTGACAACGCCAGCAGCTATGCGCTATAAGTTGAAAACAATCAGCATGGCAGACTCAACCAAAGCGCTTATCTTGCAAAAGATTGCACAATTGGAGCAAGCGCATGGTAACCCCTATGAAGTTGAAAGCCTGCGCCAAATGTTGCAACATATTTTTAAGCTTCCATGGGGCAACTTCACCAGTATGACCAACGATTTTGCAACGGCGCGGGCTATGCTCAATGCCGATCATGCGTATATGGACAACGTTAAAGATGAGATTTTAGACTACATTGCTTTATATTTGTTAAAGCCTGAACAGGTTCCGCCGATACTCTGTTTGGTGGGTCCGGCAGGTGTTGGTAAAACGTCGCTGGCAATCTCTATAGCAAAAGCTTTGAATCGTTCCTTTGAGCGAGTAGCGGTTGGTGGAGTTAGTGAGGCTAGTGCATTGCGAGGACATCAACGCGTCTATATTGGCGCAGAACCGGGACTTTTTACGAAAGCGCTTATTCGTGCTGGTTCTATGAATCCTGTTATTTTGGTCGATGAAATCGACAAAATGGGACATTCTACCATGCATGGAGATCCATATGCGGCATTGTTAGAGCTATTTGATCCGCAACAAAATGATGCCTTTCGTGACGAAAATTTAGAGATTCCGCTTGATTTTTCAAAAACTATTTTTATTGCGACAGCAAACAGCATTGATAATCTTTCTCATCCGCTGCGTGATAGAATGAAGATAATTCGTCTTTCAAGTTATAGTACTGTTGAGAAGCTCACTATCATTGAAAAGCATCTGCTCAAAAGAATAGCGAGTGAGTGTGGCATTCAGCCAAAAGAGCTGCAATTAAGCAAAAGGTTATTGACCTTTATCATTAATGCATATACCCACGAAGCTGGTGTGCGTACTGTTGGTCGCCTTTTAAAAACCTTATGCGCAAAAGTTGCCCGAGCAAAGCTTGAAGGTACTCCTATAACCATCAATCAAGACACACTTGCCACACTGTTGGGGCCTGCTCGTCCAGAAAGCAATGTGCATGATCATGAGCCTGTCGTTGGTGTGGTAACCGGGCTTTCATGGTCTGAGCTTGGTGGCGATACATTGTCGATCGAAGCGCTTATTATGCCAGGCACGGGACGTTATGAAAGAATCGGCGCAAGCAGCATTGAGCTATGTACGTGCTCATGCCGACACATTAGGTATTTCGCAGGATCTTGTGCACAAGTCTGATATCCATATTCATGTTCCTGAGGGAGCAACGCCTAAAGATGGGCCATCGGCAGGTGCCGCTATTGCAACGTCCATGATTTCAGCCTTTACCAAGCGGCCAGTGAATGGCATGGTGGCGATGACCGGTGAGATCAACTTGCGCGGGTCGGTCGAACCTATTGGTGGCCTCAAAGAAAAGATAGTGGCGGCAAAACGTGACGGCTTTACGCATGTCTGTGCGCCGTATGGCAATCGACATGATCTTATGCGTGAGCAAGATGTGCTGAACGATATTCAGGTCACCTGGGTTAAAACGCTTGATGAAGTATTAAGCATTGCGCTGTTGCCAGGATTATCTAATTCCTAGGCGGTATCGACATTCAATAATCTGATATAGAGGTAGTATGATGACGGCTAGATTATTAAGAGTGATCATATTGTTTACCATTGGCATCACGAATATACAAGCATCTGAAGAATCAAAAAAATCGGCAGTGCAATGAAAAATGTCTCAAAAATCCAGGTTTTTTTG
>CAZHJT010000041.1:0-8649 GCA_964533545.1 uncultured Pseudomonadota bacterium
TTTATCTTTTGTAGGAGCTATCATATGGTTGCGTTAATTTTGTCAACAGAACCTAGGAATTCTTCCGTATATCTTGGCTAACCCTGAAGGTGTTTATCTTGAAATAGGGACCGGCGGTGACCCTATTGCCGAATTGTTATCAAAAATACCCGATACGGTATCTCCAATGATTATAGCATCTGATATAGACGAAAATATTCTTGCTCTGTTGCCAATTAGACACCCTCAGTTAAACAAGTATCTTGCTGCAAAGAAAAACGGTCCTCGCTTAAAGCTGCAACAACTAGACGCCCAATCAATGGAATGCTTTGCTGACAACTATTTGTCAGGTATTAATGTATCGGCTGTAATCCATGAAATAGTGTCCTATGGTGGCGGCCTCCATGCTCTTGATAATTTCTTCTCAGAAGCGTTTAGAGTCCTGAAGCAGGATGGCGTGATTGTCTATCGCGACCCAGAATCTGCAGAAAACTGTAATGAATTGGTCAAAGTGAACCTTAAGTCACCTGCTATTCGCTTATTCACTCATATTTTCCTGGTTAAATTTTTAGATGACGAACATGGTAAACTTGCTAAATCTGGTCGCAAATACAAAAAATATAGTACCGACTCTCTACAGTTTACTTTTTATAAGAAAAACGAAACCATACCTCTTTCTATGAACTATAAAGAGTATTTTCAGATTAGGTCGTACGAAATAGACTTTTCAAGGCAATATACACTTACGCTCCCGCGAGGTCTTTGCAGAGAAATCGAGCGTCATTACTTGACCTACTTGCATCAATGCAACCCTCTGATGTATGTACGATGCTTGCCAACCATTGATTCGAACTCCTATTTTGTTAATTATTTGGCGCACAGCACAGCAATCATTTTTGATGAGTTTTTGCATAAACATGCGCTCAGCTTAGTTGATAACACCATAGATCTTACTACACGAAGAACATTGGAACAGACCATAGCAAACAACCTGCAGGCAATTGAATATGGTATTTTACTGCATTTCTCATCCAAACATGCTCAACGCCAACTCTATGCTCTCTTAAAAGCGCATGGGTTTGATCCAAATCTGTACCTTACGCACGTAAAAGAGGATGAATGCTTACTCGATTATCGGGTTTTTGGACTTCTCTATGATTACATCAATGAAGAGATTTTTAATGCTTATAATGGGCCACTCAACAAAGAAGACGCTATCCATGCCCAATGGTTACGCAGAGAAGGCGAAGAAACGTATGTATATTATTCTGAAGATGAGCTTATTACAAAGGTCGCTGAAATATGTTTAACTCATCATACGAACAGCGAAAATCAACTTGTACTGTGCCCTATTAGCCCAACGCTGACTAAATTCATACCACGACTCTGTTATGATGAAATTTTAAAAAACGCCATGGACATCAATGACTCGCTCGGCTATCCCATTGAAATCAAAGAAGGCAAGCGCATCATTCATTTTAGTAAAATCCCCCTGAAAAACGCGTTGCCTATTTACAAAGAAATAATTAAACAAAACCCTGATACCTACATATCGTTGCAGAAAATGATCAACAGCTTACAGCACAATCCTGAGTGGATGGAGAACCCTTTATGATCACTCATAACACGCAAGAAGAAGAGTTGCTTGATATTGTCGATTACAACGATCAAGTAATCGGTCAACAATATCGCTCACAAGTCTATGCTGAAAAATCAACGCAATTTCGCGTCATCAATGCGTTTGTAGTAAATAGTAAAAAACAGGTATGGATTCCACGCCGCTCAGCGCAAAAGAAACTCTTCCCCCTGTGCCTAGACACCAGCGTAGGTGGGCATGTGACATCCGGCGAGACCTATGAGCAAGCATTTGTCAGAGAGTTACATGAAGAGCTTAATTTCGACGCCTGCCAGGTTGATTATAGGCTGGTCGCAACATTGACGCCACACGAGCACAACGTCTCTGCATACATGCACCTTTACCTTATCACCACCGACAAAGATCCAGCCTATAACGAAAATGACTTTGTGAGCGCAGCATGGTTCACCATCGATGAGCTTGCAACATTACTCCGCCAAGGAGAGCCTACAAAAGGCGACCTACCTATTTTGCTGAGCGAGCTACAAAAATTCCTATAAGTGAACAACTATAGTTCTCCTAGAAGCGCTGGGCAAAAAAAGCGGCTACAACCTGCTCTGTGAAATAGCGCAAACCGCCCCACACCCTTTTTCTTTACTTTTAGAACCAAGCTCTTATACCTTTACGATTGTACAGCTCTCCCCTCTCTTCTAAAACCAAAAGGATGCTCTATGTTTTTATTAGACTGGACCCTTGTGTTCCTGATAGTAGCAATTATAGCAGGCGTATTAGGCTTTGGCGGTCTAGCAGCAGAAAGTGCCGGTATTGCAAAAATATTGTTCTTCGTATTCTTGGTTATTTGGCTTATTACGTTCTTCATGGGTCGCATGTAAAAGGTTTCATTCGTTAATTACACAAAGTCTACAGGTAACGCTGTGGACTTTTTTTATGCGATTGCAAAAAGCAATCGATTGCGTACAGATTAAAGATTCGTATAGACTGAAGCCACTATAGACTTTGGTAAAAAAAGGAGCCTGTATGAAGCATATCACCCCATATTTGCACCATTTCTGGCCGTTTTTTATGGTGTTAGTCTGCCCATCTCTTTATGGCATGCAAAAAGATTCCACCAAAGAAAGTATTGGGCTGCTTGCTGCAATCATTGCTGGTGATGAATACGCGGTACGCCATCGCTTGTCAGCTGGAGCAGATCCGAATACAGTTATTACCTGCAACGACAACAATAGTTCCGCTTTATACCATGCTGTGCAAGGCCGCCGCTTGAATATAGTGCGATCCTTATTAGAAAAAAAAGCTGACCCAAATAAAAGTGACGCTCAAGGTGTAACACCTCTTATGCTTGCAGCACAACCAATAGCAACAACAACGGGATCGCTCCACGCTCTCAGACGTTTGACTACCGAACAGCCACTTATCATAGGCGCACTGCTTGAACATGGAGCCAAACCTGACCTACAAGACGACGAAGGCAATCAAGCAGCAGATTACGCACCCGTCGCTACCAACAAACAGCTATTTGAGGCGAAGACAGAACAGAAATAAAACTCGTTCATAGAAAGAGCCTATGAAAAAACGGTGTTTTTTGATCATCAGTATCTATTCGAGTATGCATGGTATGCATACCAGCTGGAACGTTTTTAAGCAGATGGCTCATCTGGCAAGAAAAGAACTGGAACAAGAATTGATTACGGCTGCTGCAGAGGGGGATCTGGATCGTGTGAAGATGCTGGTTCTTAAGAAGAATATCAATCCTGATGCCAGATCAGCGATCACCACCCCACTAGCGCATGCGGCCGATGCTGGGCATCTTGCTGTGGTCACATTCTTGATAGATGAGGCAGGAGCCAATCCAAATCAAGCAAGACCTGACATGGTGACGCCGTTACTGGTCGCGGCCGAAAATGGCCATGAAACCATTGTAGAGTTTTTACTCCTCAGAAAGGCTCACCCCAATCAAACCGATAAGCTCTTCAGAACACCGCTCGGGCAAACGGGTGACCAGCACGAACATATCGTTACTCTGTTATTACAAGCCAAAGCAAGCCCCAACATACCGGATTGGCGAGGCGTAACGCCACTTATGTACGCATCAGAGGCAAACAAAATAAACATCGCTAGGCTCTTGCTAAAACATGGCGCACACACAGATGCAGTAAACGAAGAGGGCAAAATAGCCGTCGATTATGCAACAACTGATGCTATGCAAAAACTACTGACGCCAAGTAAGCCCAACAGTGCCAACCACGGCTTGCAACTTATTGACTTAAAGCAGTGACCATAGCATCAATATTATGTTCAATCATGCCCACATAGGTCCCTTGTGGAGTACCATGCTGACCGAGGGCGTCAGAAAAAAGCTCAGGGCCGATAGCAACGTTAAAGCCACGAGCATGAGCTGCTGCTTGCACTGCTTGCAGTGACCGTTGCGAAATAGAAGATTCAACAAAAATCGCAGGTATATTCTGGGCAACCAAAAAATCTACTAGGTTACGTATATCCTTGATACCGGCTTGCGACTCGGTACTAATACCTTGTAAGCCAACTACCTGAAATCCATACGCAGTGCCAAAATAGTAAAATGCATCATGAGCCGTCACCAACATACGTCTTTCTGCCCGCAGGAGTGCCACGCGAGAACGAACATACTGATCAAGCTGTTGCAATCTGTTCAGGTAATCGATTGCGCGTGTAGCATAGAAGGCTCCATGTTCAGGATCATGCTTGCTGAGTATGTCACGCACATAAGGGACTATATAGATCCACAACGAGACATCAAGCCACACATGCGGGTCAAAACCGTCGTCACAGCCAGCCGGCACTCGCAACAGATGGCGCGGTATACTGTCAGCAACCGCATACGTCGAATCACCCATCTGCGCTAGTAGCGAAGCCATTTTCCCTTCAAGGTGAAGCCCATTGTAAAAAACAATATCTGCACAGGCCAAACGATGCACATCCCCTTCACAAGCACGGTACAGATGCGGATCTATACCGGGGCCCATCAGCGTGGTGACCTGCACCTGTGGCCCCCCTACCGCACGTACCGCATCGGCAATCATGCCGGTGGTACAAACGATAGTTAATGCTGCGCTTTTGGTCTGTTTGAAATCGTAACAGGTATTGAGACAATACCATAGGGCAACCGATGCCAGACAGATGAACGCACTAAAAAGATGATTATTGGTAAGCTTGAACATACGCGATCAACTCTGCTACGCGCTGAAACTAGATCTTTTATGAACGCTTTAAGATAGCTAAGAACGCTTCTTGCGGCACTTCAACGTTACCCATCTGTTTCATGCGTTTTTTGCCCTCTTTTTGTTTTTCAAGCAGCTTGCGTTTACGGGAGATATCGCCACCATAACATTTTGCCGTCACATCTTTACGCAAAGGGGCTACCGATTCACGTGCAATAATTTTTGCTCCAATAGCTGCTTGAATGACTACTTCAAAAAGCTGTCTTGGTATGGCTTTTTTTAAACGTTCTGCTAGATCACGCCCTATGTGATATGCTTTTTCACGGTGTACCACGCATGACAACGCATCAATTGGGGTTTTATTGAGCAAGATATCCATCTTAACAAGATCACCAGCTTCATAACCAGCCTCTTCATAATCGAAACTAGCATAGCCAGAGCTGAGCGATTTTAATTGATCATAAAAGTCGGTCGCAACTTCGTTGAGTGGCAACTTATATTTGAGAATAATACGAAGATCATCAATATAAGTCATATCGAGCTGCTTGCCGCGCTTTTCTTCACACAAGATAATCATATTGCCCAAATATTCTTTAGGGACAATGATAGTACCGGTAATCATCGGTTCAAGCACTTCATCTATTTGATTAGGATCAGGAAAATCAGCTGGGCTTTCAAGATCAACTATGTTGCCTGTATGGGCCAATTTGACTTTATATAAAACACTCGGCGCTGTGGCAATAACGGCAAGATCATATTCCTGCTCAAGTCGCTGCCTAAACACATCCATGTGCAACAGCCCTAATAACCCACAGCGAAATCCGAGACCAAGCGCAGGGGAACTTTTCTTCTCAACACTCACACTGGCATCATTGAGCGTCAGTTTATCAATCGCATCGCGCAACAGCTCAAAATCGGTATTATCAACCGGATAAATACCGGCAAAAACCATGGGCTTTGCTGGCTTGAACCCCGCAAATGGCGTAACCGGCTTTTTAGCGTGAAATACCGTGTCGCCCACTCGTGCTTCACGGACCGTTTTCATGCCGGCAATCAAATAACCAACCTGTCCAGCATACAAAGCTTCTGTTTGATACTCGTCAGGATACATGATACCAATCTCAAGCACTTCATACGATTCACCCGTTTGTGCTAGTGATATGTTATCACCCTTTTTAATAATGCCATCTTGCAAGGCTATTAAACAGACAACACCGCGATACACATCAAAATGTGAATCGAATAAAAGCGCTTTCAGCGGAAGATCTGTATGTCCTTTGGGGGCTGGAATTCGCTCTACAATCGCATCGAGTAATGCTTGAATGCCAAGGCCGGATTTTGCCGAGGTCTTGACTATCTCGTCATACTGAAAATCGAAGAGCTTGTGGAGCTGATCGGCAATACGCTCAGGATCGGCAGATGCCATATCCACTTTATTAATAACCGGGATAATCGTTAAATCTTGCTCGAATGCTAGGTAAAAATTGGCCATGGTCTGCGCTTCAACACCTTTTACAGCGTCAGTCAACAATACCGCACCTTGGCAGGCATATAAAGAGCGTGAGACCTCATAGTTAAAGTCAACGTGGCCCGGTGTATCAATGAGATTCAACAGATAAGTTTTGCCATTATAGTTATGAAACATAGAAGCGGTTTGTGCTTTTACGGTAATACCGCGCTCTTTTTCTACCTGCAGCTTATCAAGAAACTGCTCAGCTTTGTCACGGTCACTTAAGGTACCCGTCGCTTCGAGCAAACGATCCGACAAGGTCGATTTGCCATGGTCTATGTGCGCAATGATAGAAAAATTACGGACAAGCTCAGGCGGAAATTGGTCTAATTTTACTGTTTTGGCTGACATACCGAGTAACTACTTAACTATAATGGTACAAAAATTAAGATCTTAATAGTAGGTAGCTTAGGGCATGCAGCGAACTTTGTAAATTAGAGATCTTGAACAAGATATCAAATAGAGATCTTGAACAAGAGATCCTTTAGAGATCACTTACTTGACTATCTCAATAATCTGAGCCGTCATCTCATCAGCACTTTTCGCTATGTTCTTCACACGCACGTGCAATACGCGGTTCAATTGCGCTATTTTGCGCGTCATCTCGTCAACTGAAGCGCTTATCGAGGCGATCGCAACACCCGCTTGGTGTATTTTTTCAGCATCACGCGCACTTGATGGGCGCACAATATCTTCAATAGAACCCATTGAGCTGGCAATCTTATCTAACACCGCTTGAAAATGGGGTGGCAGCGTCGTAAGCTCCTGTAGAATTGTAAAGACCGGATCAACCACATCTGCACCTTTTTTTATATTGGAAAGGCTGTCAACCTGCTTTGTGATAGTGGCAACCGTTTGTTGTAGCGGCCCGATCATACCTTTGATTAAAATAGCCATGCTAACAATGTTGCCAATTGTATCACCGATGCCCACAATCGGCTTTACGACATTGAAATCAACGGGCTTTATAACTTCTTTATTAATATCATCACCAAGTTTTGCAAACGCTTTCCCGGCTGGCTGTATAACCTCTCGGTTAATATCATCGCCAAGCTGCACAAAGGCCTTTTCTGTAGGCCTTATAACTTCATTGTTAATATTTTGACCTAGCTGGTTAAACCAATCAGAAACGGCATCTGCATTAAGAGCGGATCCCCACACAACGAGGCTTGCTATAACTATTAAGCGCATGCTTCTGATCTGCTTCATAATAACCCTTTGATCTCTTTTTAGAATCCTATCTTTTCAATGTCGGCAATAGTGCCTTCTACCTGTTGCGTGATCGCAACGGCATGTTGCCCAAGGTTGCTTGAGAGATTCTTAATTTTAGGGAGCCATTGGTCCAACGCAGTTTTTATGCTATTTACCTGTCCAGTAATCGCGGCAATAGTACTGCTCACGCTTTCCACATCACGCGACACCTCTGATGGCATGCCGGGAAACTTGGCAAGAGTTGGTAATATCTTACTGCCAACAAGCGACACTGCTTGCGTCAACTGTTGTAGCGCAGGGAGCAATTCCATTGACACATCTATGCTCGTATTAATGGTGCCAAAGCTACCCTTAATACTTTTTTGTGCGTCATTCGTAATAATACTCTCTGCTGTTTTTGTTAGATCAGTAACTTTTCGACCAATAGTTGCTACTGCCTTATCAGCTTCATTCACCAGCTGCACGAAAGCATCTACAGTCTCTTTGGTCGCAACTGCTGTTTCAGTTGCAGCACCAACACCTTGCTGAAACTGTTTTAAGAACTCAAGACTATTGACCTGCTTAACACTACAAAGCGCAACCATCAACGCGATTGCCTGAATAGATCGTACGTTCATACTATAATCCTTTTTTGTAGAGTGACCCTTTATGATACAAAGCGCCCAACTTTCTCAAGACAGGAGCTTCACATAGCTCCAGCATACAACTACTAATATTCAATTTGCAATAATATCGTTGGGGTTGGGCTTAAAAAGAGGACAATCGGGCGAAGTTATGAAATTTCTATACAGATTACAAGAGGATACCTTGTCTTGTTGTCAGGTTCATTGTATCCTGGTGGCTGTATCAATAAAGTTACTTATATATTACTTAAAAATGTTGCTTGTCCAGGGAGAAGCTGACCTATGGAACCGGTTAAAAACCCTCTAAGCCGTATCGGCGTAAAACCGGTATTAATTGAGCAAGAGTTAAAAGAGCTCAAGTCTGAGCGTGATGATCTTGAAGGTTTGTTGCAGAGTGATACTGTATTGCGTAAGCGCATCATCAAAGAAATTGAATCTGATATGAAAGATTTTGGTGATGATCGCCGTACATTGATTCAGGAAGATAAGCGCGCTGTTGCTGAGACTAAGGTATTGGATGAACCGGTAACG
>CAZHJT010000042.1:0-326 GCA_964533545.1 uncultured Pseudomonadota bacterium
ATCAGTGGTTTTGAAGACGAATTTGGATTAATGGACTTTAAGGTCTGTGGATCACAAGATGGTATTACTGCCATCCAAATGGATATTAAGTATAAGGGTGGTTTAGCGCGTAAGGTCTTTGAAGTTGCTCTTGAGCAATCAAAGAAAGGCCGTTTGCATATTCTTGGTGAAATGCAAAAGGTTATGCGTGCACCAAATCCAAATCTTTCTGATCTCGTGCCAAAGTATGTCTCGGTAAAAATTAGTACCGACAAGATTGGTGCGGTGATTGGATCGGGCGGAAAAACCATTCGTGAAATTACTGAAAAGACTAAAACAACTATCGA
>CAZHJT010000042.1:336-7525 GCA_964533545.1 uncultured Pseudomonadota bacterium
TGGCCCAGAAGCCGATCTGCAAGGCGCTATTAATTGGGTAAAAACCCTTGCTGGCCATATTGAGGCAGGAGCCCGTTACAAAGGTAAAGTACGCCGCATTGTCGATTTTGGTATTTTCGTTGAGCTCGTACCTGGTCAAGATGGCTTGGTACACGTTTCAAGCATATCAAGAGACAAACAACGTACTTTTGCAAACGATTATAAGATTGATGAAGAAGTGAACGTTGAAGTTATGGATTACGATCCATCAACGGGCAGAATTCGTCTTCGCATAATTGACTAAACGGCTCACCAAGGAGTTATACCGTGTTGCGTGCAGATGGTCGATCGCTTGATCAATTACGCCCTATCACCGTAAGTTATGATGCGTATGGTTATGCCGATGCAAGCGTATTGCTTGAACTAGGCAATACCAAGGTTCTGTGTGCGGTCAGCCTACAGCCAGGAGTTCCTTCCTTTTTAAAAGGAACTAAAACGGGTTGGCTCAAAGCTGAATATGCTATGTTGCCTGCAGCTACGCATGAGCGCACCCAGCGCGAAGCCTGTGCAACGACGCGCAGTGGACGTTCGGTCGAGATATCTCGTTTGATTGGCCGTTCATTGCGGGCTATGGTTAATATGGCAGTAATTGGTGAACGTACCGTCGTTGTAGACTGTGATGTTTTACAGGCTGACGGTGGCACAAGGACCGCATGTATTACAGCAGCATCGTTAGCCTTGGCAAAGGCCAATGAGCGTTGGTTTGCGCAGAACCTTATTATGCGATCAGCACTGACTGAGCCTATTGTTGGTGTATCGGTTGGCGTGAAAGAACAACAAGCAATGCTTGATTTGAGCTTTCAAGAAGATAGCTCCGTCGATGCAGACTTTAACGTTGTTTTTACCAAATCGGGCACCATTATAGAGCTACAGGGTACTGCCGAAGGGCAACCGGTCTCGTGGCAAACGTTTGAAGCGGTATGGAAAGTAGCATCTGCGGGCGCATCAATTTTGTTTGATCTTTTTGAACAAAAAAAGAGAATAAACGAACCAAAAGTAGAACAGAACCAACGTGCGCCATTATTTAGCTTATCAAATCGTGGCACTCTATAAACGAATCTGTAAGTTGTAGTTCATGGATCTACGTACTTTTTTTACTGTATTACAAGCCGGTGGCCTTACTCATAAGGCCCCGGTTATTTTGTTGCGCAGTAACCACTACCCATTGTTACTCTGTTCCCTCATCACCGATACATTGAGTCGCACCGATGATTGTCGGTTACAGGCTATCGATCTGAGCATTTCTGATGAGGCAGCACTCGCAGCACAATGCGCTTCAACCTTTTTAGGCGAGCGATCACTCTATTGGCTATACAATCTTACTTTGCTTGATGCGGCCCCAAAAAAGCGCATGGAAGCTTTCTTGGCAAACTATCAAGGTCCACATTGTCTTGTGGCATTTGCGTTGCCACAGCAGCAGATATCACTTGCCAGCCCCGATGCTATATTCGTGGATATACCCGATGCGTGCGACAAAGAGCTGTTTTTAGAGCTTGTTCTTATGTCTCAGGCAACTGTAAGTAGTGCAATGCACATTTTTGCGCAACAGCTTTTTGCTGCGAATCAGCAGATTTCTTTTGATACAGCATGCCTTATGATTCAGTATGCCCATCTGCTCGGTGCTCACCACACGGTTTTTGTAAAGCATTGGCTTGGTAATCTAGTACCATCGGAACGATCACTCTTTACGTTAAGCCAGCAATTATTTGCAAAAAATGGACGTTCTTTTTTTGCGGCATGGGCAGATTTTTTGGGAGATTATCCTGAGCTCTTCTGGGTGTCATTCTGGTCTGAGCAACTCTGGCGCGCTACTGCCTATATACGCCTCATGCAAAACAATAATCGTGCTGAGGCAGAGAAAGTCGGCCACCGTTTACCCTTTTCGTTTAAGAACAAGCAATGGTCTTTGTGGGATCCGGCTGAGCTTGCAGCGGCCCATTCATTTTTACAGTCGGCCGATTTTGCGCTCAAAAATGGCGGGACTATTTTTAGCATAGAGTTGTTCTATGCCAAGTTCTTTGCCAACGACTTTGCTGCGAAATAATTGCAGGAACATCAGTGAGTAGCGTAATTCAAATCACTTTTTTTCTTGTGCGGTCTCTGCAAGCGCAGATTCGCGTTCTGCAAATTTTTCTCTAATTCTTGCAGTCACTAAACATTGAATAGCTCGACAAGCCAATACTTTAGATGTGCATTCAGCCATCCACGGATAGTATTCCGCATTGCTCTTGTTTAATTGTAAAGCAAGATTGTGCTTAGATGAAAGGTAACGCGCATCAAAAAACAGATCTTCTTTTAAAGGGAATTGAACGCTTTTTAGCGCAGGCATACCAATTCCTGCTAGCACTGCAGCACCGCAGAGTGTTGCTGGTATTGTCCCCAATCCTTTATCTTTCCATGTAGGTGAGAGAAACGCTTTTTGAATGGTCACTTCTGCTGCTGCTTGTGTCGCTCCACAGAGTGCGCCACAGGCTATGGTATTAGCTGATTCTGTATTTAAAATCGCTCCGTGAGCAGTTCTTAAGACTATTCGTTTAAAATAAAAATGATGTACAGCAGTTCCTGTACCCACAGCAGCTCCCACCGCTGTGCCAAACGCCGCGCCCTTAAGCCGATCATTGTCATTAATAACCGCTCCCAAAGCAGCTCCTACTAGCGCTCCATTGACTGGGCCAAAATACTCCTTTGGTATATAGAGTGGCGCAAGACAAGCGAGAGTAAGCCCATATTGTTTTATGAAATCATGCGTTTTATTAACAGGCACTCTTGTTTTTGCTGCTTCGGTTTTTTGCGCAGACTGAACCGGATCTTTCTGCTCGTGGGGAACAAACTTCAGCGTTCCATCACTTGATCGCACAACCTCAAGCCCACTAGCATGTATTGATTGACAGAGGAGCAGAGCTGGCAGCAACAACATAACGATTGTCATTTGTTTATACAGATAGTTCATAACGAAAGAATTCCTTGAGAGCGCTTATAATGTAGTGCCAGATATCTCTCAAGTGTACCCAAAATCATCGCGATACAAAAGGAAAAAGCAGGCAGGCTTGATTATTGGGGTAGTTTCATAGGCGCGTGCTTTTTAATGAATACATCCTTGAGATAAGCTTACAGATTTAATGGTGCTGGTCTGCATAATATACCAAAATAGATTGGTGTTTGTGGAGCTCCGTTGTATGATTATGGCCATTTATAATCACCACTGTATTTCGCAGGAGATTTTGAGTATGAAGAGAACGATCAGCATGCTACTTGCAATGACTTGTGTAGCAACTCTCAACGCAATTGATCATGACGTAGTGACCAGTGCGCAGTATCAGGAAGCTGAAAATCTGCTGTATGCGCGCAATCCGCAACAGAGTAACTACGCCAATTACTATAAAGAGGGCGTTAAAAAGCTGTGCACCCTGTATCAAGCTTGCCACAAGCAAGTAGCTCAAGACAGTGCTCCTTGTGCGCACGTAACGTTAGCGTTAGCAAAAGCATATCATGAACAGCTCGCCTTTGATGAACATGGCAATCATGCGTACCCATTACGTGCAAAATCTTTTGAGTTGTTTGATGAAGTAACTGCTCGTTATCCTGATGTTAGAGATCCTAATGTGTGGGCAGTCGCCACTTTTTATCAAGCAGACAATGCGCGTTGGGGTATGAATAAACCGCAAAATTATGCCGAATCGGTTGCATTGTATAAACAAGTTATCGCACATCCTGCTGTTACCGATACGGTGGTGGTTGCCTGGGCCCAAGGGCGCTTAGGTGATTCATACCGAGAAGGGCAAGGGGTAACACGGGATGCTGTAAAAAGTGTACAACTGTTTCAGGCTATCATCGACAATGCTCATAATATCAGTGACAAATCAATTGTAGCATGGGCAGAGTTTTGGGTTGCCGGTGCCTATGAACACGGCAGTGGACGTGAAAAAGATCCAAATAAAGCACGAGACCTGTTTGATGCTATTACAAAAACGTACATTGAAACCGATCCTGTTGCGGTAGAGCACGCTCAATGGCGTAAAAATAACATTAAGCAGTAGATTCATAGCAGGGCAAAAAGGTTGTGCATGTTTCTACCACATACGGTTATTGAGCGCTACATTGAAGGAGTGTTCATCATTATTGGGCCTGCATACAACAAAAATAATCTTCGCCCTGTAGGATTGCGTATGCACTTGGGCAGATACCTATTACTTGCCGCACAGAGTGACTGCGCCCAATCTGCAGTTTAAAACAGGGCAGGATGTATAAGAAAGTAGGTTAGTTTTTTTGTTCTGTAGGTTGAGTAGATCTTGCATAGCGCTCAAGAGTTTTAACAGCGTACACATATGTATCAAGATATTGGTGCGCTGCAATATTGTCTTTGACAGCCATAATCTCTTCGAGCGTATACTCAGAACCATTTTTTGGTTGAGCAATAGGAGGATTCCACGTTTTTGTTGTTTGCCCTGCCATCAGCACTTCGTATATTTTCGGAAATCGCTCTTGGTTTTCTCGAGCTATGTCTAAAGGAGTGAGCCCTCTCGTGTTATTAAGAGAAACATCGGCTTTTGCCAGAATCAGCGATGCAGCAGAATGTGCTTGTTGTGAATCATAATTTTTTTCTATACGATTTTCTGGTGTTAAGAGACTAGCAAATTGTGGATAGTTAGCATCTCTTTCTTGTGGACTGAATGCCGCGATATGCAACGGCGTATTGCCACGTTCGTCTTTTTCATTAAGACCAGCTAAGAGTTGTTCTCGAGTTGCCTTTGCTAAACGCTCATCTATTTCTTTGCGTAGTTGTTCTGCGCTGTGAACTGAAAGGCTCGCAAGAGAAAGTAAGGTGATAGCGTATAGTTTTTTGTACATGTAGTACCTCTCATTTTTTTAGTAATAGACTCGTTCATTGAGCATTGTGGGTCAGTATATAGACTCTTTTCCCATTATACAATAAGCGCCAAGCCATACGCAAAAACAGGTTATGATGCTGAGTCCCAAAACCTGATCATGCATGCCATGCTCACGATACAGGCGAATGGCAATCGGCATAGTCATGACGCTTTTATGTGCCAGTAGTCCTTCTGCGCCAACCTCCACAAGGCTCAAACCGGCAGTGATCGACCATGCGCGCCAGATCGCAGGCATAAGAAAAGGCAGCTCAATGGTCCAAAAAGCTTGCCATGCCGTTGCGCCAAGACTCATTGCTGACAAGCTCCATGCCTGATCATACTGACTGCATCGTGCACGAATGATGCGATACGCATACGGGTAGTTAAACGCGGTGTGGCAAAAGATGGCAAGTAATAGACCTGATGCGTTTGTATGTTGAGCGATCCATAGACATACGATGCCACAGCCAACGCCACCTAACAGAAAAGGTATGGCTGAGCTCATGGTGATGCAGAAAGAAAGAACAGAGATCTTGGTCCACCGTTGCGCGCAGCAGAGTATAAAGCTAATGCCAAGAGACAAGCAACTGCTGACAAAAGCAATGACAAGGCTCATTACGACAGTTTGCTGTATCGTGCAACCAAGCAGATGATCATAGCTGCCTAGCGCAATGGAATACCAGAAGGCAAAGACCGACTGATTAATCTGTTTCAGGCATAATGCGATAAGCGGTGCATACATGCTCAAGATCATGATGAGCAAAAAAGCAGCGCAAACAACGTCTTGCCATGAGCGCAATGAAAATTGTCGGCGCTCTGCTCGTGCTCCAGCGGGAGACGGTTTGGCGGCTCGTTGCGCGAGACTGATCGGTAGAATAACGCACAGACGCATCAGCGCGTAGACGAGAGATAACGTGTATTCATGTTGTTGGTATGCATCTGCCAGCATGATGTCGGGTGTTGTATGGTAGGGTGCGCAGCCAAAAATGCGCGGTATGGTGTGGCTTGAAAAACATAACGTCCCCACAAGCGCTGCAGCTGCCACAATGGTTGGCATGAGATACGGCACTATAATATCTTTATAACAGCGCCATGCACTGGCGCCCAAATCGCGTGCCGCCAAGTGCAGCGTATAATCTAGTGATCGGTATGCCACGGTAACGACAAAAAACACAAAGGGCATATTCAGAAAAGAATGGGTTGCAATAATGCCCATGAGCCCAGACAATCCATACAATGATTCTATGCAGGCTGCTGCAACGCGCGATGGCATAATAAAAAACAAAGGAGCAGATGCAATAATCAGGCGTCTGCCGGGAAATGCATAACGATACAGAAGATGTGCAAGCGGTATGCCGCATGCCATGCATATGAGCGTAGAACAGACTGACTGAAACAACGCTCCGCCAAACACTAATAACCAGGTGGTGTCCATAGGTTGCTCATTGAAAGGAGGGTTCAACTCTTTGGCTATAGGTAATAGTTTTGCTACGCTGATGAATAATACAGGTATATCGTTATAGCAAGGAAAGCTTTCCATGTCTAAAAGTAATGTAGCATACGCCAATGATCATGTGTTTACCGGTAATTTATATATTTTTCACGCATTTGATATAGGTGAAGAGATCAATCTTGAGAAGATACGCGAATCGCGTGCTTTGTCAGAGCGCCCATTGAGACTCCCTAACTATTTTAAAAATTATCATATTCCTTTGTCGGTCGACATGCCAGGTAGCATCGGGCAATTTCATTGCGTTAATGTTAAAATTTATAACTTTGGTGTCGTTTCTTTGATGTACAAAGTGCCGTTTGAAAGCACCTTAGAAGCATTGCGCGAAAAGCTCAATGACATAGATGATCGCTGTCAAAAGCAAAGTCTGGTAGATGTCGACACGCTTTTCAAGCATATAAAAGCGCACACCACTAAGATCAATTTTTTCCAAACGCAATCAACCTACCTTATTATTCAAGTTGATACGACCGATGCTTCCATCGATACGACAATCTTAAAGGAGCGATATGGTGGCGTCATAGCTTCAGCAGTTCGCTTTGAGACGGAAATGCTTTCTGAGTATCAAAAAAATGAGATCATCGAATCGGCAACCGGTTATTTTAGAGGTGATTTTATTATTATCGATACCGAGGCTGCCTTTATTTATGACGCTGAGTTTGATGAAATTCGCGACTTGTTTGAGTATGCCAATATTCAACATCTTGAATTGCGCTATTTTGACCGCGTGCTTGATCATGTGATCATCCGCCGCAATAACGAAAGCCGTGTG
>CAZHJT010000043.1:0-274 GCA_964533545.1 uncultured Pseudomonadota bacterium
CAGCAAACGTAGCTGGAGCCGCTGGACCTGTTAATGATGATGCAATAAGTATTGCGCCGTGCCCAATAAACAGCACAGTGAATTTGCCAATATAAGCACCTAGTGTGGTACCACCCAATCCACCGCCTTTGAGCTGATCGTGGCGTTTCAGTGCGTATCCAGCGCCGATTCTGCTGACTTCCAGTTTAGAACGGTCGCTTTTGAAAAGATCTTTTAGAGCATTTGGCTTACGTAAAGACGCATCAAGGTCGTAATGTTCGACTCTTTGCCCGTT
>CAZHJT010000043.1:306-7394 GCA_964533545.1 uncultured Pseudomonadota bacterium
GAAGATGCTTAGCTGCGATTTTAGTTGAATCTGATGCAACCACGAATGATGATACGCAAAGCGCTACTGCTGTTACTTGTTTAAGCATTTTTGTTAAACCTGGAGTTAATGTTAAAATACAACGACTTACATTATGGAAAATTTGTCTCTTGTGCTACCTCCTTCTACTACATGCGGAAAAATCACTTTATCTCTGTCCATTGCTTGATCCGTTCAATTGCCTGGGTGCCCCAGGGCGTCTTTTGCAGGGGATCTTATAACATATTTTTCATGTCATGAATATATAGGTTTTACGGCGGCAAGTATGACACCAAAATTTCTCGGGTCATTCTCGAGCAATCGGGAATCCAGGCTGGAACGCGAGCGAAGGCATACTCAAGAAAATTTTATATTCGCGATCTTCGTAGTGGGTAAGTCTTGAAAGAGAAATAAACACGCTTGATTATACTTCTTTATAAAGTAGTATAATCATAGTTATCTATAATAACTTAATCGAGTATCTCTGATGAAAAAGTGGTGTATAGAGTATTGGGGATGACAGAACAGGGAACAATTCCCTGGAAAAATTCTGTGATAATACGTTGATTTTCTTGCTTGCCGCAGGTGATAAAAAAAGTCAGGGCAGAGATATACGCATTGCTCGATTAAGGCTTAAACAAGTAATTGAGAGATAACTATGAAGACGAAAAAATTTCAGTCATATCTTGAAAAGAGATTAAGTAAGCAAGAGATTGCCGAAATAGATGCGCAGGCGCAGTTAGAGGCTGGGATTCTTATTTCGCTGCAAAAAACAATTCAAGACGCCCTTGACGACTATATGAAAAAAAATAGGGTCGGTTTCAAGGCATGACCCCAAATCATAACGAGAAAACAATGCACAAAAAAATCATGCTCTGCCCACTCTTGTTTGCTGGTCTCGCATTGTCGGGAGCAGAATCGCCAAGCCCCTCTATCCCAGATAAAGATGCTGCCGATCTGGCAAAAGTGACCGCGTTTGTTCACAAACAACTCAAGAAAACGGGAATCATCGAAAATCCTGATTCAATCGTAGTAAAATTTGCTTCAGAACCGATCAAAATTGGGGACGGCTTTGCTGCAAAACAGCGGTATGATAAAAAAACCTATGCTATTACCAAAACGACTATAAAAGTGCCAAGAAGTTTATTGGCAATCTTAGCAGACAAAGAAAATGATCAAGCGTTTCAAAGCGATGAAGCATTTGCAGTTTGGTTTAACGCTCATATAGGTCATACGCATAATAAGCCTGCGCATGTTGCCTTATACCAGCGCTCGATTATAACGATTAATAACGAAGAGCTCTATAACGCTGAAGTGGAGGGGAATCTTGCAAAGGCACGATCACTCATACATGAACAACGTATTGAAAATTATCGCCGAGCAAAAGCAACGATTGATCATGAAGCTACCCATATCAAAGAAAATCATCCATTGCGTAAGCTTTTCTTTAATCAAAATGCAGCTCTTTTTGCTGGTGGGCCAGCCCTTGGAGCATTAGGATTTATAATGGGCAACAACAACTTTTGGTCTAAGCCATCTCTCGCCTCCTTGATAAAAATACCCGTTATTGCAGGGACTAGTTTTGGGGCATACTATTTGATGAAGCAATCTTTTTCTCGTGCATGCGAATTAGAAGCTGACGCAGGCATACGTCCTAAGCCATCGGTGTTGCGCGCAAAGGCTGATTACCATAGACATTTACAGTCCACCAGCACACAACTATCTTATCGATACGCGATAGCTAATCTGTTGGCTACCCACCCGCTGGGCGGCAAACGAGCATTGCTTATGGAGCAACGTGCAGATTTCCTAGAAAAAGAGAGATAGAGTAACTATTGCAGTTTGAGGGCGCTTGGCAGCATTCTCCTTGCGCACGACCTGCCCTTGTTTGGTACACTTTTGTATACAAGTATTTTGATAAAAAGTGAGGCTAAGACAAGGAGCTGGTATGTTTGAATCACTGATGCAGTCACTACATGAAGCAACTGAGATACGTAATTTTACTCTGGTTTCATTACTGCACATGGTAATCCGTGGCGTAATAATTTATGCCTTTGGTATTGTGCTGATACGGTGCAACCGAAAGCTCTTTGGTGTTAATAGTACCTTTAACCGCATTTTAGTGGTCATGTTAGGTTCGCTACTGGCCGATGCGGTCGTCAGTGCGGAGCACTTTTTAATCGGAATAGCTACCGTGTTGTTGCTGACGGTGCTTAATGGCATCATGAATAGGGCATCTTTTCATATGCCCGCGATCGAATCGCTGATTAAGGGAGATCAGCCGATTATTTTAAAAGATGGGCAAATTCAATGGCAAACGATGAAGAAGCATTTTATCACCGAACGAGAACTGATGAGTGAACTGTGTACGCAATTGCACACGCAAGATCTTACGACCATAGAAATAGCGAAGATTGCCAGTGATGGTAGAATAAAATTCATTAAACGGTACACAAATGTTTAAGCTGTTTCAGTAACTTGGTACTCTCGGCAGCGCAACGCTATATAGATAACAAAAAGGGCTTGTTAGAAGATTTTCCTCTAACAAGCCTCTTTCATTGAGCACTAAAAAATTGCGTACAATTTAGTTGTTATTCCCAGGGCGAGGGTCTTGTCTTTGTTGTGACCCGGTATATAGACCGTATAGGCCGCGCGCTGTGAATTTTAATCCAGCAATCCACAACTCAACGAGACCAGCCCTAGCTAAGTCTCGGACAGGATCATATTCTCTGGCACGGACTAGCTGGCCTTGGCTCGCTGCTTCAGTTACTGGGGCAGCAGGTGTTGCTTGAGGAGTAGATGGTTGGAGCGCAGGTTGTTGGCTGGCGCTGGCATAATGAATCACAGCAGCTTGGACAGGTGAAGGCGTTCCAACAGGCGTAGATGGACTACTATGATGCGCAGGAGAATCGTAATCTGGAACCTTAGTTTCCGGGATGATGGTGATGCGTAGAGGAGATGGGCGGTTTTCTTGTAGCAGAGGATTTTGATGGTGAAGGTTTTCTGGTAGAGATCGTCGTTGAGGTTGTGGGCTTGGTTGAGGTTGTTGCGCGACGGCGGCTTTCTCCCTCTTCTTCAGTTCCTCACGCATTGGGTAGACTCCATCATATACGGGTTTTTCTTCGGCTACGGGTTTTTTGTCGCTTGCAATGACCTGAGCTTGAGCTGCAAGAAGTATAGCAGCTGACAAGAGAAGACATCTTTTCATAGTAAAACCTTTGATGTAAAAAATGAGATAAATAATGACCCGCTACAGCTTATCGTATTGTTACAGCCAGTCAAGAAGAGCCAGCAATGGCTTATTTGCTGCTAAAATTATGACGTCAATCGTGTGGCAATCTTGTGTGCAGAGCCTCAGTCCTTGAGTACTTTGAGGTACGTTATTTGCAGCAAGACTGAGCGAGTCTATTTCTACGATCGATAGCCCTGGGATGCGAGAGAGTGCACGATTTCTTTTTCTTTCAAACTCTGTCTACGTCTATATCGACAGAAGGGCGACAAACCTGTACGCTATGATTTTATGCAACAAAAACAGAATTTATAATGCATTGGGTAGGAGATACCGGCCATGGCGGGCCATTCAAAATGGGCTAATATAAAGCACAAAAAAGCACGTGAAGATGATAAACGGGGCAAGATTTTTACCAAGCTCAGCAAAGAGATTACGCTGGTAGCTAAAGAGGGTGGTGGTGACACCAACGGTAATGCGCGCCTTCGTCTGCTGCTTGAAAAAGCACGCGAGGTGAACATGCCTAACGACAATATTACCCGTGCTATCAAAAAGGGTACCGGTGAGTTGCCAGGTGTTGCGTATGAGCAATGCACCTACGAAGGATATGGCCCTCACGGGATTGCCGTTATTGTTGATATCTTGACCGACAATAAGAATAGAATCGCTGCCGAAATGAGACGCCTTTTCTCACAGCATGGCGGATCACTTGGAGAAACAGGATCGGTTAGCTGGATGTTTCAGAAGCTTGGTGTGGTCAAACTTGACTCATGCAGCTTAAGTGAAGATCAGCTCATCGATGCGCTTATCGATTTTGATATTCAAGACATTGAGCAAGAAGAGCAGGGCTGTGCGATCTATACCGACCCAAAATCGGTTGATCTAGTGCGCCAAAAGCTCCAAAGCCTTGGCTTGAAAGTCGAAAGTGCCGAGCTTGAATGGGTACCGAAAATACCATTCACCTTGCCCGAAGAGCAAGCTCAAAAAGGGTATGAATTTTTAAGTGAGCTTGATGATCATGATGACGTTAACAGCGTCGCGACAAATTTGGCCTAACTGAAGGAACGTATGATGCTCAGAAGTATGACGGGCTTTGCCTCAAAAATCATTACCATGTCGTTTGATGATGGGTCTAAAGTTTCGATGGCTATGAGCATCAAATCGCTCAATTCACGCTTTTTTGAAGCGTCATGTAAGCTGCCACCGCAGTTGACCAGCCTGGAGACTGAAAGCATCAGATTGCTCAAAAGCGCTCTGCTGCGTGGCCATGTATATTTTACGATCTACGTTAACAATCAGAACGCGTTCAAAGGTGCGGCTGAACCATCATTTTCGGTCATTGGCGGCTATATTGATGCGCTTAAAAAAATCCAAGAGCAGTTTGGTGTTGGTGGACAGTTGTCGATCGACGGCCTCCTGTTATTGCCAAATCTCTTTTCTGTTGAAGAAAAAGAGCTTGATGAAGAAAAGCGCATGTTGATACTGAATACGCTCAAAGAGCTTATCGCGCTGGTGATTCAAGAGCAGATCAAAGAGGGTGCGGTATTGGCCGACGATATTAGGTTGCGCATAGCAAACTGTCGTACCATTATGCAGCGCATCGAAGAGAAATCAAAAGAGCTTATTACTGCTCAAAAAGAGAAAGTAAAAACAGCACTTGAAGAGGTTGCGCTCGACGAGAACAAATTAGCAGAGCTGCAACGCAATGCCGCGTATGTGTTGCTTGAAAAGATGGACATTAACGAAGAGGTTGTCCGCTTCAGAAGCCATCTAGCCAACTTTGAGCATCAACTTGCAAGTGAGCCGGTCGAGAAGGGCAAACGACTAGATTTTACGCTGCAGGAGCTTGCGCGTGAAATTAACACGATTGCTGCCAAATGCTCTGATGCCACCATTGCTGCAGCCGCCATTGATGTTAAGGTTGAGCTCGAAAAAGCACGTGAACAGATTCAAAACGTTGTGTAGGCACTTAAGACATAATCTTTTTGTTGGCAGACGGCCAACTTCGGCTCAACATTTGCAAAAATATCGCCTACACTAGTGTTTCTCTATGTTGATTGATAAAAAACAGTGTCGAGGAACGGAAAAAGCTCAATGTCGTCGCCCCATTTCACCCACCTGCACATACACACCGATTTTTCGCTGCTCGATGGCGCAATAACTGTCGACAAGCTTGTGCAGTTTGGCAAACAGAATGGCATGAAGGCGATGGGCATCAGTGATCACGGCAATATTTTTGGTGCGGTGAAGTTTTTCCAAAGCTGTCATAAAGCGGGCATCAAGCCTGTCCTTGGCATGGAAGCATATTTGACTGAAGATGCTTCCGTTAAAAATGCTCAGCGCAAATATTATCACGCGTTGCTGATTGTGCAGAATGAAATTGGGTACAAAAATCTCTGCAAGCTGATCTCATTTGCCTATCAAAAGGGGTTCTACTTTAAACCACGTATCGACTATGCAATCTTGGCGCAGCATAGTGAGGGGCTTGTCGTAACATCAGCCTGCCTTGGTGGGCATATCCCTCAACTGTTGATGAACAACAATGATGCTGAAGCTGAACGCATTATCGATTGGCATTTGAAGCAGTTTGGGCCTGAACGTTTTTACCTTGAAGTGCAGCCAGAAGATCAACAAGAACAGGCTGTGCTTAATCAAAAATTATACCATCTGAGCCAAGTCAAAGGTGTGCCTTTGGTGGCTACCGGTGATTGCCATTATGTCACCGCGCAAGATCGTCAGGCACATGAGATCATGCTTGCCATTCAAACGCAAGACAAGATGAGTAATCCGCAGCGGTATACGTTTGGCAACTGCCGTGTGCATCTGCGTACTCAAGATGAGATGCTTGAGCTTTTTAAAGAGCATCCATCGGCGGTCTGGAATACGGGCGTCATAGCCGATTCATGTAATTTTGAATTCCAGACAGGCAAGCTATTTTTCCCTAAATTTGACGTGCCGCAAGAACATACGCCAGACAGTTTTTTCTTACACTTGTGTCGTCAGGGTCTGCAGAAGCTACATGATGAAAAACGCATACCTGCCGAGCAGGCTGACATCTATGCAGCACGCCTAGAGCTTGAAGCAGAGCTTATTATCACGATGGGTTTTGTGGGCTATTTTTTGGTGGTCAGTGATTTTATTCAATGGTCTAAGCGTAACAATATCCCGGTCGGCCCTGGTCGTGGTTCGGCTGCCGGTTCGCTCGTTGCTTGGGCGCTTGAGATCACCAACATCGACCCGATTAAATATAATCTGCTTTTTGAGCGTTTTTTAAATCCAGAACGGGTAACCATGCCCGATATAGATATCGATTTTTGTATCGAAGGGCGTGAAAACGTCATCAACTATATTCGCTCAAAATATGGCAATGATAAGGTTGGCCAAATCATCACGTTCGGTACGATGATGGCCAAGGGTGTTATAAAAGATGTTGCGCGAGCATTGGGCTTTCCCTTTGAAGATTCGAACGCCATTACCTCATTGATCCCTGATCAGCTTAAAATTACGTTGACGCAAGCGCTTGAACAGGAGCCGCGTCTGCAAGAGTTATTGAACAGTAATCCACGAGCACAACAGCTTTTTGATATAGCATTTCGGCTTGAAGGTTTGACGCGCCATGCATCAAAACATGCTGCAGGCGTTGTTATTTCGCCTGACCCTATAGATGATGTGTTGCCGGTCTATGTGCCGCCAAAAACGGATGAGTTGGTTACGCAGTATGCGATGACTGAGCTTGAAAGTCTCGGTTTTTTGAAGATAGATTTACTAGGGCTTAAAAACTTGACCTTGATCGATCGTGTCGTCAAGCTCATTGCGCGTACGCAGGGTGCGCAGATCAACA
>CAZHJT010000044.1:0-6763 GCA_964533545.1 uncultured Pseudomonadota bacterium
TCACCGTAGAGTGCGAACATAACGCTACTTCAACCATGCTGTACGTACTATTGAGCACTATGTGCATACGATTAATTTCCTAAGAACGGTTTTTACATTTTGCTTGTTGATAAAAAACACTAAACGTATCGAACTCAATCCCTTTATCCTTTTTTAAAATGATTCTGCCACAATTCAAACATTTCCAACCATTAAAATTGAGAAAATGATCAAAAAATGATTGCAAAACCATTAGCCCATCACACTTTTTACACTTCATGACAGCTCCTTTTTTAAGCTTTCACTCACACAACTTCTTTAATTTTACATAGTAAAAGAAGATCTGTCTTTTTGTCAATGAGCATAAAAGTAGCTTTATAGCTATGCGAAAACAATACTAATCGATTACTCTGCGCGCATAAAGGCTTGATGATCTAGATATGAACCAAGAATAAAGGCGGCAGCAATAGCATGAGATGCTATCTTTGCATCCTTTGTCTGCGCTTTTTTCAGGGTATCCGCTCGCCGACTACTCAAGCGCTCATCCCACAAAACCCATTCTACCGCCCCAAACAATGCTTTGAGCTCTTCAAACTGCGCCTGCACCAGTTTTGTCTGATCGCTGATCGTGCCACGCATAGTCTTTGGATAACCAACAACAACCGCACTAATCTGCTCTTTCTTAAACAGTTCGGTCAACGCCGGTATAAGCTCTTTTGTATGTGCTGTACTATGCGGACGCGCAAACATCTGTGCCGCATCGGAAATTGCTATTCCTGTCCACACATCACCAATATCAAGACCTGCCAATTTCACGAAAATTCCCTTGTTTATGCATAGCTGCTGCGCTATGCTTACATACTATACTTATAGAGTATAATACCTATTGTTCTTTAACCGTACAATCCTCTAAGGAGTTTCTGATGGATTATGTCCAAGTTCTGCAAGAATGGACCGCTTGGTTTTTAGGCTGGCCAATCATTTTTTACGTAGTACCGATCAGTATTTTTTGCACGCTCTTCTTAGGCTTCGTGCAGATTCGTTATTTCTTTACCGCATGGAAATTAACCTTATGTCCATCAAAAGAAGCGAAACAATCATCTGGCGAGATGACCTCACTACAAGCATTTCTCAACACCTTGAGCGCTAACCTTGGCAACGGCAGCCTTGCTGGTATGGCAACTGCGGTCTATGCCGGCGGTCCTGGCGCTGCACTGTGGGTGGTAATCATTGGGTTGCTTCTCATGTCGGTGCGCTTTGTTGAAGTCTTTTTAGGCGCCGACTATTCACGCGAGCGCACACGCCCTGGTCTTGGTGGGCCAATGCTCTATATGAAAGATGTTCCTGGCGGTTCCTTTTTGCTCTGGACTTATGCGATTGTGGGTACCTTCTTTGGTATTATCGTTGGCAATGGTATCCAAGCGAACTCAGTCTGCAACAGTGTAACGAGCACATGGGGCGTCTACCCAATCATTACTGCAGCGATTCTCTTTTGTTTCTCGCTCTACATTGTCAGTGGTGGCGCTCAGCGCGTTGCAAAGGCATCTGAAGCTATCGTGCCGATAAAGGTTATTCTCTTTTTTAGCACCAGTCTTTTTGTACTCTGTTACCATTATCAGAATATTCCACAGGCATTGCACCTTATTGTAGCAGGCGCATGTGGTTCGTTGGCTCTGGCTGGCGGCGTGGTAGGTTTCTGCGTACAACAAGCAATCCGTTTTGGTATGTCACGTTCTATCATGGCTACTGAATCTGGCCTTGGTACTGCTGCTATTTTATATGGTGCTACCGGCAGTAAAGAGCCGGTGAAAGATGCTATCATGTCTATGCTCAGCACGCTTATCAGTACTATTGTCTGCTTTATCATTGGGCTTGCAATCGTTGCCAGTGGCGTATGGAGCAACGGTATGACCGGCATAGCATTAACCATTGCAACGTACCAAACGGTGTTTGGTGCAGCCGGCGGTTGGATCGTCTCATTCCTTTCAATCAGCTTTGGTATTGGTGTACTCGTTGCATTCGCTTATATTGGCAGAGAAACATGGTTCTTTGTAACGGGCGGACGATATGGTCGCCTTTTTGAAGCGGTATACTGCATCGTTTCATTCGTCTGCGCACTGGCAAGCGTAGAGCTTGTTTGGATTTTGGCAGAACTGAGTGGTGCAATTATGTTGATCGCCAACTTATGGGCGCTCGTATGGCTGCTACCACGCACCAAGCGCGCCTTGAAAGCATTTAAAGCGTAACGGAACAATCTTGCCATGTTAGATACTACTACTGTACGCATGCCATCGGTCTGGCCGGTGGCATGCCACACCGATCAGGTTGGCCTTGGATCTACGTTTGTTGCTATTCAAGGGATGAAAAGCAATGGTGCTGATCATATCATAACGGCATTGAACAAGGGCGCCACAACCATTGTGGTAGCCACTAATGCTCTGCTCACCGGTGAGATCGAACAAAAAATAGCTGAAACTGGTGCCAAACTGATGCGCGTTGAGGATACGCGCCTTGCGCTGGCACAGCTCAGCGCTCAGGCTGCTGGAAACCCTGCGCAACAGTTGAAACTTATCGCTATTACCGGCACTAAAGGCAAAACAACGAGCTCATTTTTGCTTACGCACCTGCTGGAGTCTGCGGGGCACAGCGTTGCATTGTTAAGCACCGTCAGCAACCGCATCAACGGCGTTGTGCTGCCTGCATCACTGACCACTGCGCAACCCGATTATCTGCATCAGTTTTTCAAGCTTTGCGTTGAACAGCATGTCACCCATGTGGTGATGGAAGTAGCTGCTCAAGCGGTTACCTTGCATCGCGTGCATGCGCTTTTGTGTGATGCGCTGCTGTTTACCAATTTCTCTCAAGAGCATGGCGAGTTTTATACGAGCATGACCGACTATTTTGCGGCAAAAACAGCCCTTTTTGGTCAACGCAAGCCTGGTGCTCCAGCGCTCATCAATGGTGATGATGCCGCATGTGCACCATTAAGCAATCAGTATGCCAACTGTTTTTCGATGCGCATGCACACGGCAAGCGACTCGGGATCTGCACTTGTTGGTACTTTTGTTAGTTCAAGAAGTGGCACCGTACAAGGCTCAGTTGATTGTTTTGGTACACCCCACACCATTACATGCCCTGCGCTCGTTGGTAACTTCAATGCCTATAACAGCATGGGAGTAACCGGCATCGCACATTTTCTCGGTCTGACGCCAGAGCACGTTCAACAGGGCTTTGCAACGTTTGCTGGTGTCCCTGGGCGACTCGCTCATTACCCATTGCCTAACGGCGCATCATGCTACATCGACTATGCACACAACCCTTCTTCATATGAAGCGGTGCTCAGCACGTTGCGCACCTTAACCGATCATCTGATCGTTATTTTTGGGGCCGGCGGCGAACGGGACAAAGCGAAGCGACCCGTCATGGGCGCTATTGCAGCAGAGTATGCATCATTGGTTGTTCTAACCTCTGACAACCCACGCACCGAGCAGCCAGAAGATATTATTGAAGATATTTGTGCCGGCATCCCTGCCGACAAACAGCAGATCATTATTCGTGAACTCGATCGTGAGCAAGCGATAAAAAAAGCCTATAGCCTATCACGCCGCGACAGTGTGTTAGTGATACTTGGTAAAGGGGCTGACGAGTATCAGATTGTCGGTACTACCAAGAGATTTTTTAGTGAAGCAGCAATTGTACGATCATTATAACCAATACTTTATTCCAAAGGATGCTTCATGCACAAACATTTTTCTCGCGTTATGGTTCTCACTATTGTAGGCGGTGCTTTATTAGGTCTAACACCTGTAACAGATGCTAGCGAAGGTGAAAACCAATCACCTGATACATACATATTAGGACCTATAAAAGACAAAAGGCCTGTATCTGTCGCAGAGTGCAAGGCTGTTAATGGCCTATTGGAAATTATAAAAAAACCGACCGAATACTCTCAAGAGCCATACGTATGTATCTTTAAGCCTTCAGACAAAAAAAACAAGCCTATAACACTTCTACACGTCTATAAGCCTGGTGTGCTTAGAGTTTTCTATAAGCCCAATGTTTTTGATGACATAGCAACTCTCTACTTGAATGCTCAAGGGGAAGGCTGTCTAGCAATCAACGAAGGGTGGGATTGTAACATGGATCAGCTTCCCAATACATTTACTGCAAAAGTATCTAAAGCAGCAATTGCGCAAGCGCTTACACAAGCTGCAGCTCGACATCCAGAACAAAAAAATTAACTCCTGCCTATAGACATTACTATTCAATAGCCAACGCTTTTTAGATAGAGTATTGGCTATTGAATGTGATCAAGAAAATATCGCCACAAAAAAACAAAGAAGCGGATGAAGCTAAAAATTTTTATACCACTACTCGCGCTTATCACAACAAGTAGCTCTATGTCTATGAGCAATTATGAAAGTACGTCTCTTGAGGTTCAAATAAGATTAGGGCTTCTCCATGCCGAAACAGCTCAAAAGTGTATGGAACTAGAAGATGCTAGAACGTCTGAAAGCACCCATGCGCTTGCCGAATTTAAAAACTGTTTCAAAAATCCAGAACATGTCGTAACCGATCAAACATCAAAAGAGCTCTTGAAGGGTTTCCTACAGTCTAATGGTACAATCTACCCGCTGCATGCTGCACTTATGCAACAATGTCCACTGCCAGAAAGAACAGAACCCAAGACTGCTCCAGCGACAGATCACTGTAATCTTATGTAAACCGGATTGATACAAAAAACGTAAAAGGAACTGCATCATGCTCTCAAAAAAATGGTGGCGATCATCTGTGTGTATTGGGTTGTGTCTAATGTTGAGCTCTGCACAAACAGCAGATGCTGGTAGAAGAAAAAGATCAAGGGCAATCAGTGCCGCTGCACAAGCACGAAAACAGGCTCGACAAGAACAAGAACGTGTAGATAAACTATACATGTTTATTATAAGCCATACAAAAATCCAAACGGACAAATTAACGCTGGAAAATCTGAGCGGCAACACAGAGGCTGGTAACGCTCATGTCGAATTCCTGAACCTTCTACAAAAAGATCTAAAAAATGAGGTGCAAGATCGTTCTGGGAATACAATCTCTTGCCCTACATCACAAAGAATATTACGAGCATGCAATTTAATTGATCCCGATCATAAAATACCACGCTTACTGCATAAGGCATGTATATGGTATCGAAACAACAAAATGCATGCGCCACAGGATGGGCAATCACTTTTTTTGAGCTAATAATTACAACGAACACTCATGCTCAAGCGGTTGCGACATCAGATCATTGAGCATGGTCTCTAACGAGCTAGACTCAAATATAATGCGGTAAACACCCTGAAATAGCGGCAAGTTCACATTAAGCTTGAGAGCAAGTTGATTGACGGAGACGACGGTATTAACACCCTCAGGCATAGCTCCTGATTGTGCAATAAGTTGATCAAGCGTGCATCCGGCACCAAGCTGCTTGCCAACGGCAAGATTTTTACTCAGCGACCCCATGCAAGTAAGTACCAAATCACCCAATCCAGAGAGTCCGTAGAGAGTCTGATGCTGACCGCCCAGTGCACGCGTGAGCATGATCATCTCTTGCAGCCCGCGCGTCAGCATAAAAGTTTTGGTATTGTCGGTGTAGCCTGCACCATCGAGCATGCCGATGGCAAGCGCCACTACATTTTTCAAGGCTCCGCCGAGCTGGGCACCGAGCATGTCATAACTTATGTATGGGCGAAAATAACTGTTGGCCAGCAGTGCCGTCAGCTCACTGCTTACGTGATAATCAGTTGCTGCGATAGTTGCTGCAGTAATCTTTTTATGCGCAAGATCACGTGCAAAACTGGGTCCAGAAAAAACAGCTTGTGTCGCCGTATAGCCAAGCACTGCGTCGATGATCTGGCTGGGGAACATCAGAGTACCATTTTCAATGCCTTTGCTCAGCACAACCCAGGCTTGATCAGCTGTAACATGCGGCTTAGCTTTTTCTACCGTTGCACGTAAAAATTTTACCGGCACCGCTTCAAAAATCCAACGCGCGCCCTGCATAGCCTGTGCGATATCGGTGGTTGGGGTAATCCTGTTAGGTAGCGTGATGCCTGATAGATAGCGATCATTGCAGCCATGGTGAGCGATAGCGTGCGCAACTGATTCATCGTTACACCATAGATTTACGCTATGGCCATTGTTGGCTAATAATACCGCAATCGCGGTACCCCAAGCGCCATCACCCAACACACAGACCGGTTGCTTCATGCGCCAAACCTTCTTGATCGCCGGTTAAACTCTTCTATCGCCTGCTCAAATAATGCTTCTGTCATATCTGGCCACATACAATCGAAAAAGATGAGCTCGCTATATGCCGATTGGAACAACAAAAAATTGCTCATGCGATGCACCGCTCCCGTTCTAATAATAAGATCAGGGTCGGGAGTATGGGGTGGCATCCACAAGTTCTGCTGAATATGTTCTTGGGTAATAGCATCGGGCAACAGGGTGCCTGCTGCAACCTCTTTCGCTATCTTCTTCACACTGCTGAGAATCTCTTGCCGTCCGCCATAACAAAAAAGAATATTCAGTTCTAATCTCGTTGCATGCGCAGTCGCCTGCTCGATTGTTGCACAGGTAGCTTGCAGCGACTCAGGAAACAGTGAGCGATCACCAATGAATCGTATGCGCACCCCTTGCTTGACCAGATCATGAGCAACCTGCTGCACCACCTCATCGATCAGACTAAATAGGTATGACTTCTCTTCAAAAGAACGCTTGAAGTTCTCAAGCGAAAAGGTATACA
>CAZHJT010000045.1:0-251 GCA_964533545.1 uncultured Pseudomonadota bacterium
CTGCTTTTTGTGCCTCTAGTTCGGCAAGCCTTTGAGCAAGATGATTCTTGGTATGGACTCCAGCCATGACCGCTCCACAGCCTACCACAGCACCTGCTGCTGTTCCTAGAAGGACCTGCCCCAAGACGGCTTGATTGTTGTTTCCCATAGGAAATGTATTGCAGGGTGCAAGCATGAGTATGAGACTCAATGCTCTCAAATTGCGATTGATCATAGATAGTTTCTCTCTATAAAAAAGATATAAGGGGACT
>CAZHJT010000045.1:261-6433 GCA_964533545.1 uncultured Pseudomonadota bacterium
ATTTCATTGTAACAGAATAGCCAAGCGCAACAAGCACGGAAATGGGCAAAAGACGCTTAGAATAAGGCTTTTTTATGGCGCAACCCTTATCGTCGCCTTAAAGAAGCCTCATGAACAATTTTAGCAAGTGTCTTTAAGGTAGGGTTACCCGTTTTTGAGAAAGCCAATTGAACCGTTGAGCGTGGCATGTTGGCCGTTTTTGAAACTTGAAGCCGGTTAACGCGAAGATATGAATCAAGTATCTCGATATAACCTTGCGTATCATTGTTAATGAGACATTCGAGCAATGCCGATCCTACTTTCTGAAAATCTAAAAAACTCTCTTCTGCGACCCATGGCGTTATGCTCTTGTTATTTTTGATTTCTGTTTCAAGCATATTTTTTAATGAGAAGTCCTGCTTTTTCGATCTCTTTTTTTTGAGCATTCCTTTATTTCCTTCATAGAAGCCTACACTTGTGTCCATTATATCAGACACCTGCAGCGCCGGTCAACAATTGAAAGCGCAGATGACTTTATCCTTTTTTATGTTGGATTTTGCCATTTTCTTATCCATGCGGTATTATTTGATATATTTATAGGAAAAATAGTGCCCGGCCAGGGAAAACCTTCGTCAAGACGGTACCAGGCTACGGCTACTAAAGTATGTATAATAACCTATTTCACCTTCAGGATGCCCATGCCAGTACCAAAACGTAAGCGTTCCCGACGACGCAGAGATAAAAGATTTGCCAACAAACATGTTGTGGTCATCGAATCAGCAGTTTGCCCTACCTGTAAAGAGCCTCGTAGCTCACACCAAGTATGCACCAACTGCGGCCATTACAAAGGCGTTAAAGTCATGGTCACCAAAGCTGATCGCATGATGAAACGTGGCGCGTCACGCAAAGCTCAAGAAGCGCGCAAAGCTTCACACAGCGCAGCTCCGGCTAACAACAGCGCTGAATAACCAAATTGGCGAGGTCACTATGATAGCCCTGGATGCTATGGGCGGAGATCATGCTCCGAACGTTACGGTACGTGGGGCTATCGCAGCTGCCAAGCGCGGCGTGGCTGTCGGCCTTTTTGGTGATAAAGAGATCTTACAAGCTGAGCTTTTTAAGGCGGATCCCGCATGGCAAAAGCTCAGCTTATCTATAATACCCTGCCTACAAACGATCGGTATGGATGAAGAGCCATCCAGAATGGTCATGCGAAAACGAGATTCTTCTCTGGTCCGCGCAGTCCAAGCAGTAGCCGACGGTCAAGCGACCGCTGTTGTATCTGCAGGTAACTCAGGTGCAGCGCTCGTAGCAGGCACCCTTATTTTGGGGCGCACCGAGGGCGTCGAACGCCCTGCCCTTGGTATGATGCTACCCGTACGCAATGGCCACCTTTTCTGTGCCGACCTTGGAGGCACAACCGACTGCAAACCTGAATACCTTGAACAGTTCGCCCTCATGGGGCATGTGTACATGAAGCAGCGCCTTGGCATAGCTCGCCCACGCATAGCATTGCTGTCTAATGGACATGAACCATACAAAGGTTCATCGGCAGTCAAAAAAGCATATACGCTGCTTGAACAACGCACCGACATTACCTTTATAGGCAACCTTGAAGCCCGCGACATCTTTCAAGGCAGCACTGATGTTCTTGTCTGTGACGGTTTTGCTGGCAATATCATGCTCAAAACCGCCCAAGGCACCATGCGAGAAATGTTCACCCGCATCAAAGAAGAAATCAACCGATCTTTCTTCTATAAACTCATCTTTTTCTTTGGCCAAGGGGTATTTAATCGTTTTAAAACCGATTATAACTATCGCGACCAAGGATATGCTCCTATGTTAGGTTTACGCCACCTTCTGCTTGTCGCTCATGGCTGCTCATCAGAATTGGCGATTGAAAACGCCCTGGTAGCTGCTGACAACATGGTACGCGAAAAGTTCTTGGCTACCTATAATAGCGAACTAACCGCGCGCATCACCGCGCATAATCACGCATCACTGCACAACAGCGATTCAGACGCTGCCCATACGTTCTAATCTTTTCTTTAGCCACTGTACACCATTGGCAAGTATGGTACTATTGCACTCGGCAAAAAATTGTTCGATTGCATAACCGGAGATGCCTGATGCAGAGCGCAAGGTTCGCTTGTCTATTGTTAATCACCAGCACCACAAGTCTATTGGCAAGTGATAAAGAAACGCCACCAACAACAACCGTCGGCAAAAAACGTTCATACGATGAGGTAGTTGCTACTGCAGCGTTAAGCCAAGCAGCTGAAAACAGAGATCTTATGACGCCGGGTCGTCCTTATCATCTATCAGCATTAGAGCAAGCTCTGATAATTCCTACAGTCCACGATCGCCCTCAGGCACCAGCAACACCATACTCTGATGCTAATCTGCGAAAACCAGGAACATGGTACCTCGTCGAAGACTCTTCTTTCAACGATGGACAATGGTGCTCACATCATGATCGCGATGGAAGCTGTAATCATTGCACGCGTTGTTAATAAGGGAGTCCTATTGGATATTTTACCGCAACTATGATACCTTTGCGGTGGTAGTAACTATATAATTCAAGCATTCTATTTTTGATCTGGAGATGTTGTATGTCAGTTGGTGTGCTCTTTGATAAAGTCGATATGCGTTACGTTGGCCTTGCAGTCACAACTGTTGTGCTTATCACAGCAGGAGTTGCTGGGTATCGCTGGCACCGTGCCAACAAAGAACAGAAAGCCCAAGAAGCATTTTCAAGCTGTATGCGTGAATACCAACGCGCAGAACGAGACGCAAGTTTATGGCCAAATGCGGAGCTTGTTTTCAAGCTTGCCATTGAACAGAATCCAAACAGCACCTTCACCCCAAGCTTACTTGCTTATCAAGCTGAAGCATTGATACAGATGAGCAAACCTAACGAAGCGCTTGAGTGCATGAACAAAGCAGTTGCGCTGCTGTCAAGCTCATCAGAACTCTATCCCCTCTATGCAACCAAACAAGCGCTTATGATGATGGACGCGACCGATGAAAGCATACAAGAAAAAGGTCTTGCTGCTTTAACCGCACTCGCCAACAACAGCGCAAATAGCGCACGCGATATGGCACAATATTATCTTGGTCTGTACTCTTGGGTACATGATGATATAGAAAAAGCACGCACTGTATGGTCTGAACTGTTGCCATTGGCTGAGGCCGAACCAGCATCACCATGGGCAGAACGTGCAGCACAAAAATTGAACCTCGTGTAACGGTATGAGTATGAATTCTACTACGCAGCAGATACGCGTCAGATTTGCTCCATCACCAACCGGGCACCTGCATATTGGCGGTCTTCGTGCAGCCATTTTTAATTGGCTCTATGCTCGCCACTGGCACGGCGTTTTTTGTCTACGCATCGAAGATACCGACATTGCACGCTCATTACCCGAATATACCGATTCTATTTTAGACTCGCTACGCTGGTGTTCCATTCAGCCGGATGAACCGTTATTAATACAAACAACGCGATTGCCCGAACACACCAAGGCACTCAACCAACTATTGGCAACGGGCAAAGCATACCGCTGTTACTGCACGCCAGAGGAAATAACGGCACGCCAAGTAGATGCAGCAGGTGAAGCAATCGCTTTCTCTCAGTATGACGGCTTTTGTCGCGCCCGCACCGACAACCCATCGGGTGAATTTGGTATACGCTTTGCTATACCTCACGATCGAAAATCTATCGTCTTCGATGATTTAATTCGTGGCCGCGTAGAATTTTGCACCGATCAGTTAGATGATTTTATTATTGCTCGTTCAGATGGGTATCCGCTGTATAACTTTGTTGTAGTGCAAGATGATGCTTATATGCGCATCACGCACATCATTCGCGGAGAAGAGCACCTGTCTAACACGCCAAAACAGATTTTGCTGTATGAAGCTTTTGATTACCCATTACCACGCTTTGCTCACGTACCCCTTATTTTAGGACCTGATGGGAATAAACTCAGCAAGCGTGATGCTGCAACGTCCGTGCTCGATTATAAACGAGCAGGCTATTTACCTGATGCTCTGATTAACTATCTGGTACGTCTTGGATGGTCACATGGGGACCAAGAGATTTTTACCGTAGAAGAATTAATACAGTATTTTGATTTAGATCACGTCGGTAAAAAAGGCGCCATCTTTGACAAAGAAAAGCTTGATTGGGTGAATAGCATGTATATCCGTGCTTTAACCCCGCAGGCATTGTACGACTATACCATCACCCATGTCGAGCCAAAGCTCCTATCGCTGCTGGCACCATGGACTGCCGAAAAAATAATCGAATCTATTGCACTTTATCAAGATCGTGTAAAAACCATTGGCGAGTTGGTCACTGTTTTGGCTACACTACGAGTAGCTCCTTGTGTGTATAATGAACAGGATGTTGCTACCTGGATGACACCGCAGGCTCTTGAACATCTTGAGCTGCTGCAGGTACGACTTGCTGCCATTGATGCAGATAATGCTGAACAAATAAGCATTATCATAAAACAGATGTGCAAAGAGTTTGGTATCAAGTTAGTTGCATTAGCACAACCTATTCGTTTAGCGCTCGTTGGAACTACTGCCAGCCCCGGTATTTTTGAACTTATGGCTTTACTGGGTAAAGAAGAAAGTTTACAACGCCTGAGCTCCTTAGCTGACTTGGTAAAAAGGAGCAAAGCCAACTAAAACAAAGGATTCCTATGAAAATTGGTGTTCTGTTCCCCGGCTATGGAAGTCAATATATTGGCATGGCTAAAGAGCTGTATGATGACTCACGAATTATTCAGGAATATTTTGAAGAAGCTTCCCAGTGCCTTGATACTAATTTTGTAAAACTCTGTTTCGCATCCTCTGACACTGAGCTATCCAGGCCAGATCATGCGTATACCGCGCTCTTTTTAGTGAGCAGCGCCTTATATGCTGTACTCAAAAGCCATGGGGTAACTCCATGGCGTGTCGCTGGTTATAACCAGGGCGAGTTTTCTGCGATTCACGCGGCAAATGGGTTTACCTTCCCTGATGGACTCTATCTGTTGTCAAAATACGCAACGCTCTACGGGCAATTGCTGGGCACCCAGGATCTCAACGGAATACGCGTGTGTGGTGTTCCTTTTGAGCAGCTCAACAGCCTCTGCCAAAAGATGAGCAAGCCGGATCGTTGGGTGCATATTGCACTCCAAAATCTCCCTCAAGAATATATCGTCATGGGACATCCAGCAGCGATTGAGCTCGTACGTGAGCATGTCATAGAGTATCCAGAAGCAGAAATTTATGATGCCGATGTAGAATTGGGGTTACATGCTCCGTGCATGGAACCGGTTGTTACGGGACTGAAGACCTATTCTGAAAAAGTTGATTTTAAAGATCTGAGCACACCATTGGTCACCAATGCTCAAGCAACACTGGTCACTGAAGGTGCCGATGTTAAGACTGGCCTCATGCAGCAGATTGAATCTATGGTACGCTGGTCAGATTCTATGGCACAATTTAGCGAAGCGGATCTTATCATTGAAGTAGGACCAGGATCCCATTTGACCGCGTTGGCAAAAAAAATATATCCGGATAAACTGTGTATCTCGCTCAACACAAACGAAGATTTTAATGAACTAGCGCGTTTATTACAACCGCTCGAAACCCAACAGGAACTATAAAGATGACATCATTTGCAAGACAAGATACGTTAGATCGTATTGTTACTCTTATTGCGCAAGAGCTTAAAGTTGACCGTGAACGCGTCAATGAAACGGCCACCTTTCAAGAGCTTGGCGCCGATTCGCTCGACATGGTACAAATCATCATGAAGCTTGAAGAGACTTTCGGCATCGAAATTAACGATCAAGATGCGGAAAAGATGTCTACGCTCCGTGATGTTGTCGATTATGTACAAGAGCGACGCACACTGTAATCCGCATTTCAACACTATCTTTTTTGAACATACTAAAAAAGGTCCACCCTAAACAAGGCGGACCTTTTCTGTTGTATACATTGTAATCAGACTATGATCTATCCAGCTGTTTCAAAAGTTTTTCAACAATAGGCTTATCGGGATCAGGCATGTCATATGAGGGTAAATCTTGAACATGCACCCATCGAACCTCCTGATGATCATAGAGCTTAATGTCACCAGAGTAAGAAGGCACATAGTAGGTGCGCATTTCCATCGGTGATCCTTTATGCTCGAAGA
>CAZHJT010000046.1:0-6261 GCA_964533545.1 uncultured Pseudomonadota bacterium
TGTGACGATATGTCTTCTGCTTGATTTCACAAGATACTTTGCTGCGATTGCTTTATCTGATGCAGATACAAATGATGAAATGCATAGTGCTAAAGGTGCTAATTTTCTTAACATGTTGTTTTTCTCTTTGAGTGTATGAAATACGACGACTTACTTTGTTAATGATAATGAGTGCTTCTTATATACTTCTCTTTCTTTGTTCAGTGAATTTCACGTAATTAGCTATGACAAGATCTGTTTCTCTTCTATTGATCATGGCAAAGTCTCTTGCTGGAGAATTGCATCTTGTGGGTATCCCCATAGCATTTACATCAGAGCAGTGAGCATTCTCACTCAGGCAGATCCTCAATCGTGCACCAGCTCGTTCTTCGGCGATCGCTTGTCTTTTAGCCGATTCTTCATATGCTTTGTCTAGCGCTGCCTGTTCAGGAGCTTTTTGGGGTTGTGCAGCAATATAGTCAATAGCGGAAAATCCGGCGCCAAAGGTTGAGGCTATTTTTGATCCAGTCGACACTGTAGTTATAGCAGCCTCAACATAATCTCCTTTCATGATTGATGTACCTATGGACACGGTACCGTGGAAGGTCGTATAAGCTAAAGATGCTGGAGTTACTACCAAAGTTGCTCCCATTGCGGCCAGCTGGCCAGTAGACATGGGTTGACCTTTTTGCTCGGCTGATTTATCACTTGCTGCCAATAAGCAAGGCAATGCTAATATTAATAATAGTTTTTTCATTATTATCCTGGTATCTATCGGTTGTAAGTTCGGTATGATTCTGTTATTTCATCGGCCATTTTACGATTTTCCGCAGCAAGTCTTCCTGCTGGAGAATGGCATCTTCTAATGCGGTCTTCGCATGAACCTTTGTCATGGGCATGCCTGCTCAAGCATCTTCTATAGTCGTCAGCATGCTCATCAGCTCTAGCGATGCTGGCAGCTTTTCTGATCGCTGCGAGCCTTTTGTCCTTTTCAATTTGCTGCAGTTGCTGTTCTTCTTCAGAAAGTGGCTTTAACTTGTAATAGACAGCGGTTCCCGCAGCAGCTGTAACTACGACCGCTGTCGCATAAGGGTGCTCTGTAACGCCATCTCGTATTGCAGATGCCGGACCTGTGAAAAATCCACGTGTGAACCCATGTGATAGTCCCTGTGAAGCTTTTGCTACATTTTCTGGATGCTCCAGAACATCTTTGATAGTTCCGCGCACTTCTTTTGCTATTTCTAATGCGTTATGAGAAGCAACACCACCAACTACAGTGGCATTTTGTTGAGGAGTTAACGGAATATGTGGTAACGGAACTGCAGCTATTCCTTTTCCATGCCACCAAGCTGAAAGATATTCACCAAGTCCAGCAGAACAACGCAAGGGCATAACAAATACCGCTAAAATAATTAGTTTTTTGTGCATGATGATTCCTGTGCTAATTCTAGGTCTATTGTTTTCAATTCTGCTTCTAAAACTAGCGCTCGCTGGTAAAGTTCATCGGCTTCTTTGTAGAAAGAAGGACCACTTATGTAAAGAACCCAATAGTTATGTTTGATAACTTCTTTGAGCCAGTTGCAGCGTTCTTCTATTTTGTCTAGTTCGCGAATGATCTCTTGTCGGCGTTCTTGTTTGGTAATTGCGTAGCCAGAAAATGGCAACAGAAGGGCAATAAGGGCTATGTGTTTATACATAGATTTTCCTTTAACAAAGGTTGGTTGATATGAACTACTTACTTAGAAAAGAGCGCGTTTGGTCGACAGACGTGACACTGTCTAGAATGGTGACTTAACTCGGTGGACGTTCCTTCGCTCTCGTCTGAAATTAAATGTAAGTCTTTCCCAATTGCTGTCAATAAATATTTTAAATTCATAAAGATTCAATATGAAAAATTGACTTGCTAATTCTTCGAAAGTCGGCTCTGAATCATGCACATCGAGATATATGCGAGAAAAAATGTTGTGTGTACAGGCATAGCAAGACGCGCCGCGCATCGTTGCTTAGTTTTTTTTGGAGACATCAAATATTTGCAAAAGCGATGGGTCAAGCGCTTGCGCTGCTTTGGCTAATGCATCACCCGACAAAAGCCCCGTTTGAGCACCACAATCGGCAATAACTGCATGACAATTTGCCATACCATAACGAATCGCCTGCTCAACCGTGCCTCCGCGAGCAAGATGCCCAACAAAACCTGAACCAAACGCATCACCGGCACCAAGCGTACTGACCACTTTGACCGGTTTGCTTGGGTAGAAATAGAGACAATCGTGTGTAGAAACGTAGACACCTTCGGCACCGTTAGTTACTGCCACGATTTTTGTGCCATACGCATGCACACGCGAGCAAAAAAGAGGAAGATCTAAAGGACTTGTTGCATCTAACAACAAGGGTGAGGCGATAATTTTAGGCAGTTTAGGATGATCTGAGTCTTGAGTTTTGCCATCAGATTCTGCCGCTTGCTGCAACGAAGACATCAAGAGTGTTGCTTCATAACTATTTAAAATGAGCGTATCGATAGAGCTCAATGCTTGCCGTAATGAATCGGCACCGGCACGCAATTGGCTACTGCCAGGGTTAACGGCAACTGGTATGCCACGCTGACGTGCCTGCAAAGCCAATGAAGGGAGTAATGCAGCCGCCGCGCCGCCAAGGGATGTGATATAGAATTGATCAATGCCCACAAAAGCTTGGTCTGAGATGTGATGTGCCGCTAGAGCACTATTTGCCCCGCGATTGACAAGCACAGTACGATCACCCGTCTTGAGCCTGATGATAATAGAAAAACCGGTAGCCTTCTCACTGATACGCGTTACAAAACGCGTTGAGACATTATTGTTGTTGAGATTATCAATAATAGAATCGCCAGGGCAGTCAGTGCCAACAACACAAATGATACTGGTGCTAAACCCTTGGCGCGCATACGAGACTGCTGCATTATGCGCGCCACCACCAGGAAAATAAGCAACAGTTTCCAGCTCAATTTTTGCTCCTTCAAGCAGGAGCAAAAATTGTTGCTTGCCGGATGGTGTATCGAAATAGGCCATTTCCTGCTGCGGATAATACACACACAGATCTTGTGTGGCACCACCGATGGTCAGTATGTTCATATTAACGTCGTCGTTCCCCTTTTGTTGTGGCAGGTCTTTGCAGGAGCACATGTTGTAACACTTCGTTGGCATGCTTTACCCACAACACATTAATATCTTTTGCTATATCTTCTATGCCAACTAAATCTGCCTGGTTAGAGAGCGGGAAGATAACACTGGTCATCTTATTACGTTTTGCTGCAAGTATTTTTTCTCTAACACCACCGATTGGCATAACTTCCCCGCGCAAATTCAATTCGCCTGTCATTGCACATTGTGCATTGATAGGTCGCCCGGTCAGCGCTGACAAGATCGATGTTAACATCGTTATACCTGCAGATGGTCCATCTTTGGGAGTGGCGCCAGCAGGTACATGAATATGTAAATCGTTACTGGTGAACACTTTGCTATCAATACCAAACTCGCTGGCATGAGCACGTGCATAACTTAATGCTGCTTGTGCAGACTCTTTCATGACATCGCCCAGTTGACCCGTTAGTATTAATTTACCTTTACCAGGCATTAAAATCGCTTCAATCTTGAGCATTTCTCCGCCATACGAAGTCCATGCAAGACCATTAGCTATACCAATCTGATCCTCTGCCGAGTGTTTTTCTTCAAGATATTTACGAGGTCCAAGATAGATATCAAGATTTTTTGCCGACAGTACGAGCGTTTTTTTGTTTTCAACCAATGCACGCGCTGTTTTTGAGCATAGGGTACGAATCAATCGCTCACATTGGCGAACGCCAGACTCTCGGGTGTAATTCGTGATAATATCGATCAGAAGCTCTTTGTTAAACTTCGTTGTTTTTTGATCAAGCCCTGTATCAGTTAATGCCTTTGGCACGAGATGCTTTTGTGCTATACCGATCTTTTCTTCAAGGGTATACCCAGACAGATCGATAATTTCCATACGATCTCGTAGAGGTACAGAGATCGTTTCTAAGCTGTTTGCCGTCGCGATAAACATCACTTTGGACAAATCAAAGGGAACGCCCAAATAGTTGTCATAAAATGATTGATTTTGTTGTGGATCAAGAACCTCAAGCATAGCGGCTGAAGGATCGCCCCTAAAGTCTGATCCTATCTTATCAAGCTCATCGATAATGATAACGGGATTTTTCGATTGTGCTTTGCGCAACGCTTGAATAAATCGACCAGGCATTGCACCAACATAGGTGCGACGATGGCCGCGTATCTCAGCTTCATCTTTGACGCCACCAAGTGATATGCGAACATACTCACGCCCTAGGCTTTTTGCAATTGATTTACCCAACGATGTTTTTCCGGTGCCTGGAGGCCCTACACGACACAATCTCGGCGCGACACCATCTTTCTTGCGTGTGCGAACCGAGAGGAAATCGAGGATTCGCTCTTTGATATCTTTCAAGCCATGATGCTCTTCTTCAAGGATCGCTTTGGCATGAGCAAGATCGAGATTGTCCTCAGTCTCTTTGTCCCAAGGCAAGGCAAATATCCATTCTAAATGGTTGCGAATGACGGCAGCTTCCATAGAATCTGGTGCAGTACGATCAAGCCGCCCTAATTGGCGCACAACCTCTTTATGCGTGCTTTCACTCAACTTTAAGGTGCTTAACTTTTCACGCATTGCATCGATCTCTTCGCCATCATCTTCGCCAAGCTCTTTTTTAATGGCGCGCAATTGCTCACGTAAATAAAACTCTTTTTGAGACTTATTCATCGATTCGCGCGCATCAATTCTGATTTTTTCTTGAATCTCTGCAACCTCAACCTCTTTATTAAGTTGTCGGTAAATTCCATCCAAGAGAGCTTGCAAACTTTGTTTTTCTAACAACGCTTGTGCCTGTTCCACGGTAAGCGTTAAATGGGATAGAATAAAATCTGCTATCTTTTCAGGATCCTGCATTTTTGACAGTATCACATGAAAATCAGGACTGAAGGAGTGGCCAGAAGCGCTCATCTTTTCAGCAAGCTTTTTAATCATGTTTACTTGGATGGTAATCTCGTCGGCATTATTCATAGGCGTCTCGTCTATAGGTTCAAGACGAGCGTAGAGACCGTCAGGCTCGGCTACAATGTCAGTTGTTCGCGCTTTGGCAATACCCTGAACCAATATCTTGATGCCACCTTCAGGTATTTTTATAAGGCGCATGATAGACGCCACCGTGCCTATCTGATACAGATCTTTGGTGCCAATTGCACCATGCTCGTCAACTTGACGCTTTGCCACTAACAGCAAAACTAGTTTGGATTGTTCGAGTGACTTATGGATGCCCTCAATAATTTTTTCATCCAAAACAAGCAGCGGTACCAGCATGTGTGGGAACACGACAACATCCATGGTAGGGATGACTGGTAAAATTTCAGGTATTGCTTCCTTCGCTGTTTTATTTACGAGCGTCTTCATATGCCTCCCTTGGATTTGGCGTCAAAAAAAACGCATACAAAAGGAATTATGCCGCCAACGATTGGCCTCTCTTTTTCTCTAGTGTAAAGGTATGAACTTTTCGAATACAATAAAACTGATTCTGTTGCTTTAAAAAATAGCGTCCAGACGCTATCATGACTATGTGTAATGAAGATGCCGGGTCGCGCGCGCCTCTACGCGCGAAGGCAAGGCATATACTTGAGTAGCTGTAAAATAGAAAGGATCTACCATATGACATTAGCAGTAGTACGCGCTGAACATATAACAAAACAGTTCACGCAAGGGCAAACCTCCTTACTCGTTCTGGATCACGTTGATTGTACGCTGATCCAAGGGCAGACCTATGCTTTGACCGGTATTTCTGGTTCAGGAAAATCTACGCTATTGCATCTTTTGGCAGGCCTTGATGAACCGACGACGGGAACCGTTTTTTTCAATGACAAGAGTCTGTCCACATTGACAGAGGCCGAACGCCATACACTACTAAACAGATCTTTTGGCTTGGTATTTCAATCCTCATACTTGATGAGTGAACTGACGGTGCTTGAAAATGTGATGATGCCCGGCCTCATTGCTGGCATACCCTACGAACCATGCCGCAAGCAAGCAGTAGAAATCTTATCAGTAGTTGGTTTATCTGAAAAAGCCTCAAGCCACCCTTTAACATTGTCGGGCGGCCAGCAGCAACGCGTTGCCATTGTCAGGGCTCTATATAATAAACGGACATTTCTCGTTGCCGAGGGGCCGACCGGCAATCTTGAGGAAAAAACCGGGCACGAG
>CAZHJT010000047.1:0-1006 GCA_964533545.1 uncultured Pseudomonadota bacterium
AACATATGACACCATCACCCGGTTGTAGCGATGCATCAGAGCGCAAGAGTGTGGGTTCAAAAAATTCATCGGTTATTCCGTGAGCATACGCAGCAGCCAACAGCTGCCGCCATGAACGGTTACTTGCAGGCGTTGCCCCAACAAGCACCTCATAACTTTTTTTGGTACGCTCAAAATTCTTGTCTCTATCCATGGCATAAAAACGACCATGCAATGAACCTATAGCACCATACCCTCGACACACCACCTCATGCTCAACCGCTTCAAGATAGTGCGCAGCAGAGCGTGGCGGTACGTCTCGCCCATCTAAAAAAAGATGTAAAAAAACATCCTGTATGCCGGCAGTACGCGCTGCCGCTACATAAGCATACAATTGCCCTATATCGCTATGCACCTTTGCATCAGAACAAAGCCCCATAATATGCAGGCGATTGCTGGTTGCCTTAACGCGGGCCAACGTTTTTTTAAGTACTGGATTATCGTAAAAGCTCTTATTGCCAATTGCCTGCCCAACCAGCGTTACTACCTGCGGTATAACGCGCCCTGCGCCAATGGTCATATGACCAACTTCTGAATTACCAATGGTTCCAGCGGGCAACCCTACCGACTCGCCACTGGCGCATAATAATGCTGAAGGACACTGCGCAAACCACCGATCAAGATGAGGTGTGGCTGCCTGCGCTATAGCATTATGCTCTCTGCGATTAAGATGACCAAAACCATCTAAAATGACCAGCGCTCTTGGACCTACGGGCTGCATGCCTTTCCTTTCTTCTCATTTTCGCGTAGTATAGGGGTATGAAACTACTACATCTACCTATTATCAACTGCAAAAAACAGACCCTTTGCTCAGGCATAAGCTCTCCACAACGTTGCAACCTCTAACACTGGGAATTTGTATGTTAAAAAAACAGCTTTGTATGCTTATTATCTGCTCCTGCTTGGCACAACCGCTTATCCATACCACCGAACAACCTACAGCCTCATCATATACAAAAGATATAGA
>CAZHJT010000047.1:1049-2071 GCA_964533545.1 uncultured Pseudomonadota bacterium
CAGCGCGCCAACAGAAAGCATCGACGATTTTGAGCTTGAAGATGATTTCCTTGACAGTTATGTACAACCTGAACCGTCAAAAAGTCAAAAACTACTCGCTCTCGTAGCCCCGGTCCTCGTTGCCCTACTCCCTTATTATCTGTATGTATCAGGTAGCGTTCATGCTATGAAGATTCGCGCAGCTGCTTGTTACCAAGCGCTTATGCGGCAAAAAGCTACCAATGCTGGCACGACCAAAAAGGGGTAATCTTTATGCCTCATGAGTTCGCGCTCTATACCCCTGAACTTTCGGCAGCCTGCCTACACAAACAGCCTGGAGACCGGATAACGATCACCAACGAACAGCTCTGGCATCGCCTTAAACATGTTTTGCGTACAGCGCCTGGCACCCTACTGCTGCTGTTTGACCGCACAACAGCCCTTGAGGCGCGCCTACTGACCTACGAAAAGAAAGAAACGCTGCAGTTTGAGCTGATCAGCCTTATAAAAAAGACTACTTTGGCGCCAACTATCATCGTTATGTTGCCGCTGCTCAAGCGCGAGGCGCTTGCAGAGGCCTTCTACTCATGCGTTGAACTGGGAGCAAGCCAGGTACACCTAGTAACTACTACGAGCTCACAACAGACCTGGTCAACGGAACGCGATATGTCACGCTGCGAAAAGATAATGGTTGCGGCAGCAGAACAGTCCAAACAGTTTATGCTCCCCATCATAAAAAGCCCCTGTACGCTAGCCGATACCCTGAAACAACTGCCAAAAGCATCACTGCGCATACATTGCGACCCACAGGGTAGATCTCTGTGGAAAGTACTTGAACAGATAGAACATGAAAAGCCTGAAACGATTGTGCTGAGCTTTGGCCCTGAGGCCGATCTTACCGACAGCGAACGGGCATTGCTTTATCAAAACCAATTTGTTGCGTGCGCCCTGACACCAACGGTGCTCCGAGCAACCCAAGCATTGGTGGTCGCGCTGGGAGCATTACGCTCCGGCAGCAGCATTGTTGCGTAACTTCTTAAGCG
>CAZHJT010000047.1:2081-6191 GCA_964533545.1 uncultured Pseudomonadota bacterium
CCGCTTGACGCAGATGCTCTTCATCAAGTACCAGCGTCTTTATCTGATCGTCATCTGCCTGCCCTACAAGCAGCTGAAAATCATCAGGTAACGTTGCACCAGGAACAAATGCATGGGCTTTAAGCGCTATTTCTTTTGGTTCATTCACCAGACTAGTACCAATCCCCCACCGGGTCAAAAAGCTGAAAGGCTTGAAAAGCGCCTGCGCCCAGCTATTTTCTAGTTTATAGCCCATTAACAGCGGTTCACCTGGGACTATGGCAAGTCCTGTCACCGATTGGGCGCTATGTGGAGCCACATCGACCGTAACAGACCCGCCAGGTCTGGTAGGCAGGATAAAGGTATAAGCTTTGTCCGTTGTGTTGAAAACCCATGCGCCATGGCAAAGTCCTACGCTCAGCAGGCTTGCCACGCAGAGAACCGATAACCATCCAGTTTTAAAAAACATGCAAAAATCCATGCCTGCCTCTCCTTTTTTGAGAGCCTAAAGTGCTTCATCTCACCCTTAACCCTACCCGATCAAAACTTCAGATTGCAATAATTTGCAATTGATAACAAGCAAAACATATCGATTTGTTGATTTTTTTTACGATTTTGAGATACTGAATCCCAGAAAGTTGCGTTAGACCTCAGTATCCAGAAGGAAGCGTCCGCTATGTTTGCCTCTAAAAAAACAACCCCTCTCCTAGCTCTTAGCCTGTTCCTGAGCCTATCAATAGCACAAAGCTCACACGCTTACGCTCTGCCAAAGAATACAACTCTAGGCGTTGCTATAACCGCTGCTGCCATTGGCGCTGCAGGTGCTGTATGGTACGCCTGCCAACCGCAAGACCCTGAACAAGATCTGTATGAGTTTGCTGAATACCTCTGTTTGCACTACGAATCTGAAATAGTTTACTTCAACACATACTATGCGGCACTGTATGTTTCTTTACAAAAAACTGACAAATTAGCTGCCGATATTAAAAAACTCAAAGGACTTATTGCTGCAGCAAAAGACTATGTACCCCAAGAGACAACCGACTTTTATCGGGGATTTGTACCACTGCTTATGGTCATGCATGAGAAGATGATTGCCGATCCTCGTTACTTGCACGATCTTCATAATCAGCGAGTGTGGGAGCGGTGGTGCAATCGCCAATACAACTGGCCAGCACCAGCACAAGAAACAGCGGTCAGCAACCAAAGCGAACAGCAAGAAAAGCCTGTAAACAAGACAGAAACTGCAAAACCGGATAATATAGTAGAGACACGATCAGGATCATTCCCTAACTGGGAACTCACGCACCCTGCAGCAGATCTATAAAATTTTTACGGGTATCTATGGTTAACAGGAAAAGTATTTCGTCATTGCTCGCACTAGCTCTTACAGCTTCATGCATACCGCACAATACCCAGACAACCGATAACAAATTAGCAAACGGGGCTGGCCTGCTGTTAGTTACTACAGTGATAGCAGGTGCAGCCTACAAACTCCACTCTTCGCTATCGATCGACACACAAAAACTCTTGGCTGACACACAAAAAACACAGGCCAACATTACTACACGTTTTGCGCCAGTCTTTGCACTCATAGACACGCATCAAGATCCGCGCATGCTCGACGAAAAAAGATTGGCAACATGCGCAGCTGCTGGCCTTGCACGGCAGTCTAGTGAAATATCATCCACAATCACTGATCTGGCAAAATCCATAGAATCGCTTGAAAAAGCAATCAAAAAAACAAAAGATACCGTTGCACAAGACGGACTCAAAACCCGCTTGCAAGAAATGGTAGAGTCTCATAACCACTTACTCACCATTCAAACCGCTTTAGACGCACACAAACTTTATTTCGCTCAATTTCAAAGAGGGAGCATTGTTGCCCAGAAATATGCCAGAGAGATAGAGTGCGCTAACCGCCATTTAGACAAAAATAACACCCCTACGCGTGACAAGGCAGCTTTACAGTACGAGCTCAATGGTCTCCTTACACTCGACGGATCAGACGAAGCGCTCAAGTACCCCTACCTTACTTTCGCAAAACATAGTTGTACCTCTCTTAAAGAATTAGATGACATTATTGCACAAATAAACTCTCGTTATCCTACATTGGCCCAAGGCACAAAAGATGTCGCAACAAGCCTTCATGCCTTACATGCTTTCGTTGTCAATTGCCCAGATTATAAAAAGAATGAAGAGAATTTCGTAAAAGATGCTCACAGAGATAAAGAACTAGGCCAACAGAAAGAACATTACAAAGCGCTGGAAAATATAGAGCGTGAGCGCTTGCAAGATGAGCGTCAGCGCCTACAGACAGTACTTGCTTGGTCAGAACGACTAAAACAGCTCGAACTAGATTTAAAAACAGGTCAAAAAAACGAACAATATTATCAAGCCAAAACGAATGGACAACTTGCTGATCTAGAGAATACCATTAGCAAGATACACGCGGCGATACACGAGCTACAACAAGAAGGTTTGCGTGCAAAAACTGCTCATGCAAGCTCCTGCATGGCACATAATGGACTTATTGAATATTGTAAAAGCCTAGAAACAAGGCTTAAACAACTAGAAGAGCAAACACAAAAACCGTCAGCTTATCAATCGATAGTAATACCACAACAATCACCCGCTTATCAAGAGGGAAACTAGTGCACACACCCTGCTTTTAAAGCTGAGTTTAATGATGCAAAAGCTTAGAATAGTAGTTTAAGCTCAACAATCTAAACTAAAGGTTATCCGCATGATGCAGAATAAAATAGTTCCATCAATTCTGAGCGTTGTTCTTCTAATCTCTAACGTATCGTGTGCGGCAAAAAAGTCTGATCAGGAAGATCGCATGAGCACGGCTGGCATTGTAGCAAGTGTGGGTGCGGCGGTAGTAGGCGTAGGTGCTTTGATCTGGGCATTTTCAGAAGATGAGCCTGAAGTCGTGCTTACTAAGTCTCAAGCTATGCACGATGATTTAGGGCGCAAGTACCAAGGGCCTATGGACATGTTCTATGCCCCTCGCTCCGTGGACGAAGCGATGCTACATAGATGCATTTTAGCAAGCACTCAGGCTCAGTGCAGCTCTCTTTACTCAGATATTTCAAAACTTGCAGATGCTCTAACGGCCACAGAAAAGGCTATTAAGCGCGCAAAAAGTGAATACCTAAAAGAAGAGCTCAGACGTACAGCAAACAACCTTGCAATACTCAAAAGATCGTTGACTAATGTACAGGAGGGTCTTGATCTCCACAAAGCCTATTTCGAGCTTTTTGAACTACAGGCAAAGCTATCAACTGCGCATGCTCGTGAGCTTGAAGCAATTAAGCGACCGGCTAGGCTGCTGTTAGGTGCGTCACATGCTGACATCAATGCCTGCTTAAATCTACGCTATTCATCATACGATGCTGAATGGAAGTATCCATTCTTGGCATATGGCAAGAAGTGTGCTCAGGATATTCGCGAACTGGAACGAGCTATTGCACGAGCATCCTCTTCGTATTACACGCTGCTAAACAACAGCAGAAACCTTTTGCAAAACCTCAAATCGATACACTCGTGTGTGGTCAATGCTCCTGAATATCAGAGCAATATCCGTGATCGTGAACGTGACCGCCTTGAAAGAGAACGCTTAGAGCTTGAACAGGCTCGCCTGCGTGCCGAGCAAGAACGTGCCCGCGCTGAACGTGAACGTGCACGCGCAGAACAAGATCGTTTGACACTAGAACATGCGCGTTTACATGCAGAACAAGTGCATGCGCGAGCTGAGCGCGAGCGCGCAGAGCTTGAATATGCTCGCTTGCGCCAAGAGCGTTTGAACAGTATGAGCCACATGGACCATGCAAGACATTACTGCTCTATCTGTATGCATGAGTGGTATGCAATTGCCGATCGCTGTAATTGCCATTGCTGTTGTTAAAGCGTAATTAATAACCAAACCAAGAATATACAACAGGCAGCATCAACAAAATTCATGATGCTGCCTGTTGTTTTTAAGACCGAGGATATATTTACTATGAATCGAATACTGTATTCTTTATTGCTTGCCCTCACCTTTGCAACCAGCACACTGCCGCTGACGGTTAATTCAACGCTGCTTGAACATAAAGAGAGCGGCAAGCGCGTGCTGTTGTTAGGTGA
>CAZHJT010000048.1:0-5881 GCA_964533545.1 uncultured Pseudomonadota bacterium
TTCTGCGCAAGGATGTGCGCCGCACGGTAATGAGCTTACTCTGCAAGGACTTGAGCAAGCTGTTGTCGATGGGCATCAACAACAGATCAGCATTATCAATGGTGTACGCTCGTGTGTCCATACGTACTGCGCGCGTATTGATACATCAGGCACCTATACCATTGGTCCTGCTCGTGCAGATCATCGTGGTACCGTTCTTGAGTCAGGCACGGTGTCACTGACGGTAACAAAGCCACGTGCGAAAGCGGAGAACAAAAAAGAAGCATATTTTGCACGACTAACATGTGAGAAAGAGGCAATTTTTGTAGGAGAGAAGGTCTATTGCCACATGTACTTTTATGCAAAAAGTCCCGATGCGCGCTTGACGAATCTGTTGGCGCCTTCATTTAAAGCACAGGTTGAAAACACACAGTATCAAGGGCCTTTTGAGTCGCTTGAAACGATACAAGGAGTTCAGTATATCTGTCGCCATGTGCAGTGGCTCTGTTGTCCGAAGAGCGTGGGCGAATTCGTTATTCCTGCTTATACCGTGGTTTACACAGTGCCTGCCGATAGTCGAGCCGATTTTGGAGGCTTTTCCGCCTTTTTTGGTATGCGACCACTACAGCAAGCAGTATACACGAATGCAACTTCGATCCAGGTAAAGCCATTGCCTCCCTATACTGGTCAAGAAACGGTACAAGGGCTTGGCGCATACGAGCGGTTTGCGCTGATCGTTAAACAAAAGAGCGTGCAGGTGGGGCAGGCGCTTGAAGTCAGTCTGCAACTCACCGGTGCTGCTGACAATCAAGCGGTTGTGTCACCACCATTGCAGGGGCTGCCCGATTCTTGCAAGCAGTATACATCGCAAACAACTACCACGCCGATCACTGATGCGCTATCGACTACTACTTTTGATTATATACTGCAAGCGACCGAGCCAGGTTCATTGCAGATTCCTGCACAGCGATTTACTTTCTTTGATACGAAAACGGGGCGGTACAAAACGTTAAGAACAAAAGCGCAAGAGGTTACCGTAACGGCAAAACCGGCAGAATTACCTACCGCGCAGAACAATAATGAAAGCGTGCAACAGGCCCCTACTCCATCAGGACAGGATGATAGCCACCACGCAAGCGCTGACGAGTGTCCACTTATATATGAGGGATGGCAACCGTATACAACTCAAAGTTTGCCAGGCTGGCTTTTGATATTGTTATTACTATTGCCACCCTTTATTGTTTTTGCGTATATGATCTATCATCGATTCACTCTTTTTGTCGCACGACGACATGCAGCACAACGGTCTGAGCGTGCATTTGTTACTGCACGTGCTGCGTTACACAGCGCTGAAAAGAAACAGGCGTATGACCAGTTGTATCCTCTGTTTGCTACGCTGTTAGCAGTTCGTAGTGCCAATAAACAACTACCAGCGGATCAAGTTGTGCGCGATTGTTTGCTGAGCGCTGGATTTACGCATCAGATCTACGATGAATGGCAACAGTTTTTTTCCGAATGTGCGGCATTTGTTTTTCTTGGCAACACGGCTCGCGAACCGGATCCGCTTATCTTTAAACAGGCTCATTATTGGCTTGGCATATTGGAGCAGGCTCTATGAAGATGATACCTACAGTAAATTTTAGACCTGATCAGAAATGGCTCCCTCGGGTCATCCTCGCGAAAGCGGGGATCCATCTTACGCTTATTCGAGAGTTGCTCGTAGGGCCACGTGCTGGTGCTCGTTTTGGTGTGAGTGTATGCCTTGTGTTATTTCCTTTTTTATCTACTGCAGCATTGCAAGATCAAGAACTTTTTTTACAAGCCAATACGTTATATCAACAACGTGATTATCAGCAAGCAGAGCAACGGTATCTCTTGCTCCAAGATAAAGGGTATGCTGTTTGGTTTAATCTTGGCAATTGCGCCTTTCATCGATGCAACTATCCGCAAGCATATGCCTATTGGTTACGCGCTCAGCGTGAAGCGCCTTGCAGTGCGCAATCAGTACTTGAGCAGAACTATGAACAATTGGTGGCTGTTTATCCTGGTAAACAGTTGTCGCCATCACTCAGCCACAAGCTTCTCGTGCGTCTTGTCCCGTTGTATGTACAGCTGATAGCAGTATTTTTCTGGATTCTTTTGTGGTGGTTCGTTATGCTTGGTCGCTGGAAAAAGCAACGAGTGCTTTTTATACTGATCGCTTTTTTGGCATTCGCATCTGGTGCGCTTGCTTATTGGAGTTATGAATATCGAGCTGGGATGTATGCTGTTACGTCGGGACCGGTTGTGGTATATTCAGGGCCGAATGAGCAGTACCATGAGATCGGGCGGCTTGATGAGATGACGGTGTGTCGGTTACATGAGTCGCACCAAGCGAGTGATTCGCGTGATGGTGATTGCCGTTGGTATAAAGTAAACGTTGGCAACACTGTTGGATGGATTTTAAATCGAGATATTATTTGTGTATAACGTGCTTGTGTTGTGTGAAATAAGGGGCGTATGAATCGACCAATAAAGCTGCTTATTGTTGGGTGGTCATGTGTCATGATGGCAGCATTACTATTACTCATGCGTGAGTACTCCTACATAGTGGATCAAAGTTATAAACTCATAGCGCTTAAAGCAGAATATGAGAATCACTTGATGGCCGTCAGTCGTATTATCTATGAATATAATACGCTGCGTGAACGTTCAGATGCTGATATGGGAAACACAGACGACGAAAAAAAAAACGAAATAGCTGACCTAAAATCGCAAAATTTTGCCGGCTTTCCTGAAGGTTCGCGCGTTGTTTCAAGTAGTGATCTGCCTGTCGATGATTTTCTTATTATCAACCGTGAATTAGGGCATCTTAAAAAATCCAGTATTGCCTACATGCACAAGCAGAAACTGTCTGCTGTAGTGCGTGAGATAAGTCCTCATCAATGGCAAGATTATACCGAGCATGTCAGGCAATCACATAAAAAAAAGGTTACGATTCTGCGTCGGTCACGATCTGGTCGCCAGAAACGTGCCTTGGCAGATCGTGCTGTGCGTGAACACAAAAAGAAGTTGCACAGGGTCAAGCGTGATTATCAAGCGACCGATTTTGAGTTTGCATGGCCCGTTGATCGTTCATTAATATGGTTGAGTTCATTGTTTGGTCCGCGTAAAAAGGCTGATGGCTCACAAGGGTTCCACTGGGGGATCGATATGGCTGCGTGCAAAGGAACGCCGGTATCAGCATCTGCAGCCGGTGTGGTTATTGAAGCGCGACGAGAAAAAGATTCTCGCGGCTATGGTAATACGATCGTCATTGCGCATAACAATAAATATCGCACGCGCTATGCTCATTTGCATACCATGAAGGCGCAGGTTGGTCAGCAGGTCGATCGTGGGCAGTTGATCGGCACGGTGGGTGATACGGGGCTTGTTCGCTCGCGCGGCAAAGACGCGTCACATTTGCATTTTGAGGTGTATGTGTTTGGCAAGAAAGTAGATCCCTTGGCATTTTTGTCGTAAGGCATAGAGAGCGCTGTATGGCGCAGTGCGTGGCTCTCTCTAGACAGATATTTTCACCGATGTAGACTTTGAACTCATTCGAGTCCATACAGGTATATTTTAAGTAAAGGATTGTCCAGATGATAGGCATGCACAAGAAGCGACCGGCGTCAGGTTTTTTAGTAACCGTGCGCGAACTGATCACGCTTTTGTTGATTGTGTTTCTTATTCGCACGTTCATATTTGGCTTGTACCAAGTGCCGACGGGTTCGATGGAAACGACCATGCTTGTTGGTGAGCGCTTTTTTGCCGACAAATTTACTATCATCTTTTCTAAGCCAAAACGGGGCGAAATAGTTTCGTTTAATGACCCTCGTTATCCGTATTCTAAAAATCCTATCGTGAGAATGTTTCAAGAATATGTAGGCACCTGGTCAGGTCCTATCAATTGGACAAAACGCGTAATCGGTGTGCCGGGAGATATCATCAAGGGAACGATTGAAGATGGGGCGCCCGTTATCTATCTTAATGATGTCAAGCTTGATGAACCGTATGTGAATAAGTATCCATTACTAGCCCGTTATCTTGAAGATCCTGTGTTGCTGCGTCAACAAGCATTGCGCCAAGCCTTTGAGTATATCGGCAATGATGTAGCGATTGAGCAGGTAGCAGATCTGTTAATGCTCAATCAACTTGACTGGCGTTCATACGATCAACATGCGCCATATGACAAGCAACCTTTCTATCAGTTTAATCCTGCCTATGTTGCTCATGTAATACCAAGTGGTCTTGTGGAGCAAGGCATTACAGTAACAGCTGATGGCCGTTTGATGCGTGAACCGGGCAAACCAAATCAGATCAGTGGCATGGATCCAAAACAGGTGTACAGAGAAGGTAATAGCCATTGGAATGGCTCAGATGAATTTTATATTGAATTAGGCGAAAATGAGTATTGGCTCATGGGTGACAACCGTCGCGGCAGTTATGATTGCCGTGGTTTTGGGCCGATTAATGGCCGCTTGATTCATGGTAAAATAGTGTTTCGTATATGGTCGTTGGACTCAAGCAGCAATTCGTGGCTTGATTCATGGTGGATTGTTGATCTCATTAAACATCCTATTGATTTTTGGACACGGGTTCGCTGGAATAGATTTTTCCAGGTGATGCACTAAGTAGTAATGAAATAGTTGTATAACGCACGGTTTGTGGTACATTGTGTACCGTGCGTTATACAGGATTGCCATGAAGAAAGTTGTTACATGTATATATCAATAAATCGGTTGATGGTGGCGGTGGCTGTTCTTTTGTTGATGCCAGGATGTTGGGTCAAAGAAGATCAAGCGGCACAGACAAAGCAGTCAGGGCTTATTGTTATTAACGTTCTTGATAAGGATTGGTATGATGATTGTCATATCAAGGGATCAATAAACGTACCATTTTCTGAGCTTGATGAGTTTGTTAAAAAACTTGATATGGAAAAATCAGAAATTGTATTATACTGTAGTAACTATTTCTGCACCAGCAGTCTCTATGGGTGTAAGCATTTGAAAGAGATGGGCTTTAAGCAGGTGTGGGCATATGAAGGTGGCACCGCCGAATGGTATCAATTAGGCTTGCCAGTCAATGGACCAAGCCAGAGAGCATATCTTTCAAAGCCTGTAAAAGCTCATGATACAGCCTCTGATGCTTGTGTAATAACGGCAACAGCGTTGGCAGAAAAATTAGGGATATAAAAAAGTAGGGCGGCATAGCCAAGTGGTAAGGCAAGGGTCTGCAAAACCCTTATGCCCCGGTTCGAATCCGGGTGCCGCCTCCAATTTTTTTGAAATACAACAGGTGCGCCGGGGTGGCGAAATGGTAGACGCAAAGGACTTAAAATCCTTCAGATTTTTATCTGTGCCGGTTCGAGTCCGGCTCCCGGCACCATGCTTCGTCTATCCGGGCCTTCCGGCTCGGCAGACTTCGCATGGCTATTGCCATTCTTTTTAATGAAAATAACATATGAGCATATTTTAAGGCTGTAGCCGGCTTTTGTTTTATGGTTAAAATAGACCCTGCGTAAAGGGTCTTGCCTCAATTGAGCATTCTTATGCTTGACAGGATTTTTTTCTGTTAATAATGTACATAGCAGTACTAGTTGCGTTTGCTCATGTTAGAACAGACGGTTATAAGGAAATTCTATGAATAAAGCACAGTTAGTTGAGCAAATGGCAAAAATCACTAAATTGCCAAAATCAACATGTAAAGATTGCCTTGAGTCGATTATCATCGCTGTTGGTGGTGCTCTCAAGCAAAACAAACAGGTAGTATTGACCGGTTTTGGGACATTTGCCGTTATGAAGCGTAAAAGCAGAGTTGGCGTGAATCCTGCAACCAAAAAGAAGATGACAATTCCAGCGAAAAAAGTTCCTAAGTTCAAAGC
>CAZHJT010000049.1:0-5550 GCA_964533545.1 uncultured Pseudomonadota bacterium
AGCCAAGTAGGCGCAATTGCTGGTGGTATTATCGGCGGCGTCGCTACAGGACCAGTATGATACTATGAAAGAAGTAATAATAGCTATAAAAGTAGCCACTGAACTTATTATGAGTCTTATGAATTATGACATCGTTCGCCGAGAAATGGAGCAATCGAAAGAAGGTGTTAACATGAGACACATCCTGATGAGAACGTTTGGGCTCATCCTTCTGATAGAAATAGTATTTTATTGGTGGGTACCTTAAAAAGCATCGAGCTTTGGGAAAGAAAGTTAGAATCTTTTCCAAGGAAATACTTTACAGCATGGATCCCCGCCTGCGCGGGGATGACCCAAGAGATATGTAAAAATTTCTTGACTTGCAACATATTCACTGCGCTGGGATGACCCGAGCAGGAGCTTTTGTATGAACAAAATAAGATGTATCCACTCACGAATTTTATCTTACAATAACGTCGCTTGGCCCAAAAAGAGCTGCTTTAAAAAGGGCAACTGTTTGTGCGGAATCTGTCGGCCACGCGCTGTTTTTTCAAGCAACCCTTTGCGCATCAAAAACGGCTCATAAACCTGCTCGATCGTATCTTTATCTTCACCCACCAGCGCTGCAATCGTCTCAACACCAACAGGGCCGCCGCTAAAATGCTCGATCATCTTGCTTAAAATAAGGCGGTCGACACTGGTAAGGCCCTGCGTATCGATGCCCAAAAAGCTCAGCGCCTGCTTGGTAAACTCTATGTCAGAACTGTTATTATTTTTGACCTGCGCAAAATCTCTGACACGCCGTACAATCTTTTTTGCAATACGCGGTGTGCCGCGCCCTGCTTGCGCAATAAGTAATGCCGAATCAGAGGACAAATCAAGCTCAAGAAAGCGAGCGTTTTGCGCAACGATTGCCTGTAGTTGCTCATCGGTGTAAAAATCAAGCCGCTCTACAATACCAAAACGGGAACGCAGCGGTGCCGAAATTTTGCCACTCTTTGTCGTTGCCCCTACGAGGGTAAAGGGGCTTAAGGGTAGATTAACCGACTTGGCACCAGCACCTTGCCCGATAATAACATCAACGCGAAACTGCTCCATGGCACTATAAAGCACTTCTTCAACCGTTGCCGGCATACGATGAATCTCATCAATAAAAAGAATATCGCGCGGTTCAAGGCTCGATAAAATTGCCACTAAATCACCCGTACGCTCCATCATGGGGCCGCTGCAGATTTTAATGCCAACTTGCATCACCTGTGCCATGATATGTGCCAACGTTGTTTTGCCAAGACCTGGAGGCCCGAACAGCAGCAGATGATCTAATGGCTCGCCACGCATTTTGGCAGCCTGCGTATAAATAGACAGCTTGTCTTTCAGCTCGTCTTGCCCGATATAATCGTCAAACGTACTGGGAGTAAAATCATGTGCGCGCTCTTGTTCCGTATCGCGCAACGTTAAAATACTGAGCCCTATGGTGTCATCCATCTGTTTTCTATCTCCTTGTAGTACGCTGTCGTGCTATGCTCGCAAGCCAACCCAAACTTGCATACGTAATCCATACATTACTGACGCCATAACTAATTAACGGCAATGGTATACCAACCATAGGCAACAGCCCCATAACCATGCCCATATTAATAAATGCCGAAATCATAATATGCGCAATGAGCCCTGCAGCAAGCGCTTGCATATAGGGGAATGCAACATCCGCCGTCTGGTGAAAGAGATAGAGCGCGAGGATAATATAGATGATAATCACCGCAACAACCCCTACAAAACCGAGCTCTTCTGCAATAACTGAAAATATACAATCGGTGCGACTTTCTGGTAAAAATTGGTACCTATTTTGCGTGCCCTGCATAAAGCCTTTTCCGTAGATGCCACCTGAGCCTATAGCGATAAGCGATTGTTCAATTTGATACCGTTCTTTATTTGAGCTGCCATACCCCAAAAAGACAAAAATACGCTGCTTTTGATAATCCTTAAGCATCGGCCACAAAATTGGGGCGGCAAACAGCATGACGCAAAAACCATACATAAAAAAACGAGTGGGCAGTCCGGCTACCCAAAAGGTGATAAGCCCTGAAAAAAGCACCACGAGCGCGGTACCAAGGTCAGGCTGCTTTGCAATCAACACAAAGCTAACAGCCAGCGTAAGTAAAAGAGGAACAAAGCGGTACGGTGATGGTGATGTTGTATACCCGCCGTCATAGGCATACAAGTAATAGGTAGCAAAGGCTGGAAAGAAGAGCTTTGCAAGCTCTGACGTTTGTACGCGAAAGAAAAAAAGATCGATCCATCGCTGCCCACCCATACCGACAACCCCTTTGATGATCGTAAATACGAGGAGTGCAAGCACACAAAAATAGGCAAAAAAACCCCACCGCATCAAAGAGCGAGCGTCAAGCTGGCTGATGCCGTAATAAATCGCAAAGCCGGTGAGCATGCCAGCACACTGTTTTTTGAAAAAGATAGAATAAGGAGCGGCCGCATGATGCGTAGTGCTATACACAAACAAAAGACTAATCAACGACAAGGTGCCTTCGCGAATGAACGAACGCGACCATAATTACCTGAAAGCACAATAAGATCCTTTGCTTAAGAAGAATATGCTCACAGTGTAATCAAAAAAAGAAAAAGGTCATCTTGTCGTGATCAATCGAAGTGAATAAGGTTGTCCGATACAACTTTGTCTGGTATTGCTGCCGACACACGAGTGAGCTGTTGATGAAGCTCACCAACAACCCCAATTCTGGACAATACGCCATTGATCTGCTGCTCAACGAGTTGCTTTTGTGGCGTTGTTAACCTCAGCCTTTCAAGCCCCTGCAGATCATCAGCTCTATACAGATCGTATTCTTCTTTCGTCAACTCACTGGCAAAAACATAGCCCAGCTGACGCAGCTCTAACCTGCGTTTTTCTGTAGTTGCTTGATTACGCAACTGAAGCTCAATCAATGATTTAAAATAGGCGCAGGGCATATGTTGGCCGAACTTGCCAAAATAGGTAGCATCCTGCTCATTGGTAGCCACCGCTTCATATGCTTTTTTAGGGTCGAGGCCAACGCTGGCAACATTTCTTTCTTGAGACGCAATAACTTCTTTGACGAAATTACTACTGATGCGACGCGCACATGCAAATAGTAATCGTTGCTCTTCATGCAATTTTTTCAGATGCGCTTCCGCCGCTTTTTCTAAAGAGCCCGATCTCACTGCCGCCAAAAAAGCATCCGATTCATGGAGCGTATTAGCCACTTGATCATACCACATGCACTTTAGAGTACCTCTGTTGTCATGCGCCATCAACTCTTCTTCCGGCACTTGCTTGGCTTTGTCGATTACCTGCCAATCTTCAGAGTACCCACCACTGACAACAAAATCCCACACGATAGGATCTTGCGGTCTTTTATCAAATGCTGAAGCTTCAAGGACCGGCAAAAGTAGCGGTATAAGAACTACGCGTAGATGAGCAGCCAGCATAGCTGGTACATGATCTGTTATGATGGGTGACGGGGTCCAGTGCATAGATGCTACCAACCGATACTGTATAAACGCGATTGTCTTGCCAAGGCAAGGATATCCTAAAAAAATGATCCTACCTTTGTCAACCGATCTATCATACAACAGCTTTTTGTGCTGCTCTGCACAGATTTCTTGATCTCAAGCCTGTTTGATTGCGCAGATTGCTTCCATTTCACGCACCAGATGCTCTTTGTCCTGCTCAGACAGATGAAGAGCATTCAGTGCTTTTTTATGTTTTTGCACATCACGACATAACACGAGGCCATGATCAAGTAAGATCTTTTTCTGACGATTATCAAGAGAGACCAACGCAGTAATGGGATGCAACCCGAAATGGTTAATTGACTGCTCTAGGCTTCCATGTTCTGGATAACCCCAGCCTAACAACGTAATACCAACACACTGTGCGTAGGCTATTGCCTGCGAGCTAAAGCGCGTGTTGGTTGCCACCACAGCCCTGTGGATTGCATGCTCGTCACCCTGGCGATCCCAGTAATGAGCAACATCATCAAAGCGTGCTTTAATATATAAAGGCACTTTGACATCGCAATAAATGCCCTGCTCATTATGAAACTTACATTCGATCATAAGGTGCTCATTGCCGCGTACGGCTATCACATCCAATTCATGCTCAATACAAAAACCACGGGCAACCGTATGCGTCCTGGTAGCATACCCTTGCGCATTAAACAGCGCACTTACATAATTTTCGAAGGGAAATCCGGATGGGCCAAAATCGAACAATGCACGCTTAAGGTTATAATGCGCAGCAACAACGGTATTGCTGCTGCGTAGGCGTCCAAGCGCAAATTCATAAATCTCTTTGGTTGTGCGCAGTGATGGCAACGCGCTAATCTCGGCAACAAGCTGCTCTATGAGCTTGGCAGAGGCACCAGCACGTTGTAATGAGGCTGTAAATTTTTTTATATTAAAAGGCTCAGTCTCTCCTGAATACTTTTGTATATAAAGTGACATACAACCTCATTTGTTATCTTATAAAGTAGGTCTTTGATCGCGACAGGATGCAGGAAGGAAATAGTTATACAAACGAGCAACAACATACCCGGCAACGGCTGCTACCAAAGGCGTTACCACTAATGGTATAACCAACTGCATGAGGTTAATTTGCGGAAAATAGATAAAGACTAAAATACTATTAAGAAGCGCCGTGCAGAACATAAAAACGCCCGCTGTTTTTGCTAGCGCAACAGGATGAAGATGCATAGTTTATTCCCTCTTTTCTTGAAGATTTATAGAGATAGCTATCTTGAGGAACTCTATATAATTTGTGACGCAAAGCGCAAGAAAAAAGGTTTTTAAAGCAAAGGTAGGCAGTGCTACATGCGTAAACGAAATTGAATGAGGAAATATAAAAGACAGGTTAGAAAATGGCGTCAGTCATACGAAGTCTGCCGTACTACTACGCTACCAACGCAGCTACGAAGTACAAGAGCCGAAAATTATGAATTTTTTTATAAACGAAGCCCACCAAGCTGGCAAGCATAGATAGACGAAGTATGGCCGCGCCATACGAAGTCTGCCGAGCCTGTAGGCCCGGATAGACGTAGACTGGTCGGGGTGGCCAGACTTGAACTGACAACCCCTCGCTCCCAAAGCGAGTGCGCTACCAATTGCGCCACGCCCCGATACTGATGAAAATAGTGTAATCTATTTTTTAAATATTTCAAGAAGATTTTAAAATCACGTTTTCCGATGATTTTTTTGCTGTTAGAGAGATTCTGAAACTGCCTTTTAATAAGCACTAGCCAAACGTAGCTGTAGTAAAATATGGGGTGAATGGTGGGGCTCGAACCCACGACCCTCAGAGCCACAATCTGATGCTCTACCAACTGAGCTACATCCACCATAATAGTACTATAGTATAAAGGTTCTCATTCAAATTGCAATCCCAGAATCTATTATTTTCAGGGTTACAGGGCACTTTTATTAAATTATTCAATTTGACAATTAATTTTATTGATATATACTAATAGTTACTTATAAATGTAATGAATTAATAAGGGATTATGCTATGAAAAAGTTACTCGT
>CAZHJT010000050.1:0-5438 GCA_964533545.1 uncultured Pseudomonadota bacterium
GTAACCGTTGAGGCAAATAGGTAGAGCAATAATGGCAAATCCCAACACAAACCGTATATAAATAAGAGCAACACCGATAATCTTCATACGCCTAATCTCCGCTCTTGAGAACCATTTCTATTGTCAACAGTTTACAATTTGAAATTACAAAAGAGCAAGAGTTGCGTAGATTAAACAGGCTTTATACCGTTAAAAAGCGTATTAAGGGAATGTTTGAATACCCAGTTTTTTCCAGTCAGCAGCAAAAAGCTCCATGCCACGATCGGTCAAAGGATGATTCAGAGATGTTGCCAAAAGAGCAGGGGGGATGGTTATGATATCCACACCAGCCTCGATTGCTGCATGTATGTGCCGCACATGTCTGATAGAGGCCGCCAACAGTTCTGTTTCATAGTCATACCGATCAAGCATATCACTCAGTTCTCCCAACAACGAAACACCATCAACATCAAGATCATCTAAGCGGCCAACAAAAGGGGAGATATACAAAACGCCCAACTTGCTCATACACAAGCCTTGCATCAGGTTAAAAATAAGCGTGATATTGAGCTGCACCTCTTCAGCGACTAATTTCTTGATAATAGGAAGATAGTCTGAATGGCATGGAATTTTGACCACAACATTGTCTGCTAGGGCAGCAAGAGCTTTTGCTTGTGCATAGACCCGTTCGGGAGCTGTTTCAGTCACTTCAACACTGATATGCCCATTGGGCAGCAATGCACATAGTTGTTTGATCAAAGCAACAGGGTCGCCACCTTCTTTACTCAAATGAGTAGGATTTGTGGTAACCCCGTCAATAAGACCCGTTTGCGACCAAAGCTCTATGAGCTCATAGTTTGCGGTATCGAGAAAAATCTTCATTAAGCTCCTTTTTTGTGGTTAGCTCAACTCTTTTTTCAATAATTCTTGGATTAGGGTTGGATTCCCTTTGCCCTTTGTTTTTTGCATAACTTGGCCGACAAAAAAACCAAACAGTTTATCTTTGCCAGATTTATAATCAGCAACGACTTTTGGATTGGCTGCAATAACTTCAAGTATAATAGCCTGTAGTTCATCGCTGCTATCCATCTGTTCAAGTCCTGCTTCTTTGACTACGATGGCAGGCTCTTGGCCGGTTTTAGCAACCGTTTCAAAAACCTGTTTTGCTGCATGATTATTGATGGCGCCTTTTTCAAGCAATGCAACAAGCGCAGCTAATTTTTCTGGTGTTACCTTACATTCAGCTAGGGTGATTTTATGTTCTTTGAGATAGCCCATAATATCACGTACAACCCAGTTTATGAGTGATTTGCTGGCGGTACACGCATACGCCGTTTCAAAGTAGGCAGCTAAAGGCATATCGTCTAAGAGAATTTCTGCTTCTTGAGAAGAAAGGCCATACTCTGCCATTAAGCGATTAAACCGTTCATAAGGAAGCTCGGCAAGGGTATGAGCTATGCGATCGATCCATCCCTCATCAATAACGAGTAGAGGCAAATCTGGATCGGTCAAATACCGATAATCTGCAGCCTCTTCTTTACTGCGCATCGTGATCGTTTTGTGATCCTTGGTGTCCCACAAACGCGTCTCTTGGCGCACGGTACCCCCAGATTCAAGGAGCGTAATCTGGCGTTCAATTTCATATTCGATCGCATCAGAAATGAACTTAAAAGAGTTAATATTTTTAAGTTCACAGCGTGTGCCCAGTTTTTGAGCACCTTTTTTGCGTACCGAAATGTTAGTATCGGCACGAAATGCGCCATCTTCCATATTTCCTGAACAGATGCCTAACGACTGCACCAGAAGACGCAATGCCTTCAGATAGGTTCGTGCTTCATAAGTGCTGGCAATATCAGGATGGGTTACTATTTCCAGTAGCGGCGTTCCGGTACGATTGAGGTCAACAAAACTTTCATTGCTGCCCGCTGCGTGGATATTTTTACCCGCATCCTCTTCCATATGAATGCGCATCAGGCGTATACGTTTGGTGCTGCCATCTTCAAGTCTGATAGGTACATTACCTTCCGAGCAGATTGGATCGCTGCCTTGGGTTATCTGATAGTTTTTTGGTAGATCAGGGTAAAAATAATGTTTGCGAGAAAATGAGCATACTGGAGCAATAGCGCTGTTGGTCGCTAGACCGGCCGCTATGGCATAATCAACAACTTTTTTATTTAATACCGGCAGTACGCCTGGCTGACCAGTACATACATTACATATATTGGTGTTCGGTTCTTTACCGATTTCATTAGCGCAAGAACAAAAGATTTTAGTCTGTGTGGCTAACTGCACGTGAACTTCGATTCCAATGGTCACTTCATATGCAGGATATTGATCAAGAATAGAGACCGTTTTTGACACGCAAATGCCTTTCTTAACTTAATAATTTTTTTGCCAGATTATATTGATCAACCCGCAATGAGGGAACCTGCTCAAGTTCTATTTTGCAAGAGCATGTTTTTTCAAGATCTAAAATGGCGTTATATTCGGTGCTCACCAGGTAATCAAACACTGCCGGATGCACACCAACAACAACTACGCCATCGCACCGCTTGGCCTTAAACTCTTGGGCCAACTGACGTAAAATGTGATACGTTTGCGCTTGAATCGATTTTACAAAACCCATACCTTTACAATGGGTACAGCTTGTTGTGAGCTCCTGCACAAGAGTTTTACCAGAACGCTTACGCGTCATTTGTACCAGGCCAAACTCAGAAATCTTCAGGACAACCGATTGAAACTTATCTCGCTCTCGCAATGTTTTGTCGAAAAAGGTAAAAAGTTTATGACGATTGGCTGTGTTTGCCATATCGATAAAGTCGATAACAATAAGGCCGCCAATATTGCGCAATCGTAGCTGGCGTACAATCTCTTCTGCGGCTTCCAGGTTGGTTTTAAGGATAGTCTCTTCTAGATTAGACTTACCAATAAATTTACCCGTATTAACATCCACAACGGTCATTGCTTCCGTTGATTCAATAATCAAAGAGCCACCGGATTTTAACGTCACTCTCTTTTCAAGCATATGCGAAAGTTGGTTTTCAAGTCCAAAATGCTCAAATATAGGTTGAGATCCGGTATAGAGCGTTACCTTTTGACTATACTCTGGAGCTATAATTTTTATAAATTTATAGATATCGGACTGACTTTTTTTATCATCAGTCACTATGCTCTCAACATCATCATCGAGGTAATCTCTGATAACCTGCAAAGGTAGATCCAGATCCTCATGGATCTTCGATACGGTTGTTGCCGTTTTGTAATTTTGCTGAATTGTTGCCCAGGTTTCAACAAGATAGGCTATATCTTTACTGAGCTGCTTTGCAGTGCAGCCTTCAGAAGTGGTTCTGATAATAGCTCCCATACCCTCGGGCAAATATTTTTGAACGATCTCTTTAAGTCGTTGCCGCTCTTCACGTGCCCCAATTTTTTTCGAAATCCCGATGCGTGGAATAACGGGCATAAGCACAATAAAGCGACCGGGCAGTGTGAAACAGGTGGTAAGTTTTGCCCCTTTCTCATAGATCGGTTCCTTGCTTACCTGTACAAGGACAGGCTCCCCTTCGGTGAAAATATCCTTTATATTGGGCTGATTTCGGTAATTTACGACCGGCTTTACTGGTTCATCGTCCAATTGGGTCATTTTACTAATATTTTCAATGGCAAGTTCGCGGTCAACTTCGGAAATATGTAAAAAACCGGCCTTGCTTTGCCCTATGTCAACAAAAGCAGTTTGAATACCAGGAAGCACCTTACTGATTGTACCGCGGAAAAACATACGCTCCAGGCGTTCAGTAACCGGTGCCGAGAAATGTACGTTTTGCAGCTTCCCATCACGGGTAATAGCAATTCTTGTCTGCCAAGCTGTTTGGTTTATAATAATATTTTTCATATAGAGTCCAACCAGATCCCCTCTTTAGAAAGTATCAGTGCTTTTTTTAAGTTCTTAAAGAGCTCTGTTTTTAAACACGCTTTCGTAAAGCATACCTAATATTACGCATAATGAGTAGAAAATTACTAAAAAATATGTTAGAGTCCACCCCGAACAATATACAACAACCTCTATGAAAAGGACTTGAGACAAGCATGAATAAACAATATCCTCTCCTACTCTTGGTTCTTGTTGGTCTAGCTGGTTGCAGCAAAAAAAAGAACAATTCCCTTAAACGTAGCCAAAAAAACAAAACTGAACTCTTTTCAGAGGTTGAAATACCCCTAGCTGAAGAAGTTTTACATAATATTTTAGATCAGGACGAAATTCGAGAGTTCAAGGTCGACGATCTAGACGAGCAAAGCATTGCAGCAACCTTTGATGCTATTGACGATACATGGATTGAAGATATGACACAAACGGACTCATTTAAGGTTGTTTTGTTTGACTTTGACAAGTCTACCCCGCGTGCAGACCAAGAAAAGACTATAAAAGAAGACATCAAGGTGGCAAAGCGCGTCCTTGACGAGGCTAAACTGCTCGGCGGCAACGGCAAAAAAATCAAGATTTCTGGTCACGCATGCCACTCTGCCGGATCACGTGCCTATAACTTAGCCCTTTCAGAAAAGCGCGCTAAATCATTAGCCGATATGCTCGTAGCAGCTAATATCCCAAGTGAAGATATCAAGATCGTTGGTTGTGGTATGGAAGTTCCAGCTCTTGTTAATGGCAAGCCGGTTGATGGTAACCGCGAACAACAAGCGCCTAACCGCCGCGACGAAATCACCGTGATTTACGCATAATCATCGGTTCATATACTGTTGAAACAAAGAAAGCGAGGCGCCTTTAGTTAGGTGCCTCGCTTTCTTTCGTCATAGTAAAAACTGGAAAACGACCTGCATTTCTATGCACATAATCAGGTTGCAGCAAAGAGTTTCTACTTTTTTCTAAGCAATTCTAGTCTCTTTCTTAATCTATCCTTATTCCATTCATTATTCTCTATGGCTCTTCGAGATAAAATGGGGTCATTAGGAAATAGATTGTTTTCTGGTAGACCTGCTACATTCAACGCTTCTATTGCCTTGCGAAGATAATCTTCATATGCATTTAAACACGCGCAAGCAGCTGATTTATCTGTATATTTTGATTCATTTTCAGACATAGACACTAGATACTCAATTCTAAGATCAGAAAGACTATCTAAATTGGGACCAAACACCACACAGGCGCGTAAAGATTTTGAGTACGCGTCCAGCTCTTCTTCCCTGCTACTTACCAGCACTTCTTCCCTGCTACTTATAAGAGAGCTTTTGCCATGGAGAGCATTGCCAGCATATAAGCTAATTGCTGCCAACAAGCCATAGAGTAATTTTTTATACATATAAGGATCCTTCTGTAAAAATAGGGTTGTTTTAAGATATTTTTAACTTCTTATTCTAGTTGTAACCTAAATAGTAGGGCGCGTCAAACGCATGTCCTAGTTCAATACATATGAGACTTTAGGGCCCTATAACCATTGACTCAAAAA
>CAZHJT010000051.1:0-4994 GCA_964533545.1 uncultured Pseudomonadota bacterium
TAAAAATACTGACCAGGAGAGGCAATGTTGACCCGACCGAAAGAGATGCATCGGGCGTGTCAATTATCAACAAACTTGCACAGCGAAACAAAGCATGGGCAGAAAGTTTATGTTGGCATACATTAACAAAGCAAAAGCAACGTGGTCAAAACGCAAAAAAATGCATGGTATGCCTCGCAACCCCACAAGAAATTATAGCAACGGCAGCACAAGATCCTGCAGATCGTACAAAAAAGCCAAAAGAGCTGATGAATCTGACCACTTGTTGTCATGGCCTGTTGTGTGAGGCTGATAAAGCGAGCTGGCTTGCCAGCAGTGAGCACAAAGACTGTCCTAACTGTCGTAAACCTCTGTAGAAAAAAAGGGAAAAAAGATGAACTGGTTACTTGAACCACTGTACCAGCATGTGCTTGATCTTGGCTGGCGCGATCTTCTTGAAATCGCTTTCTTTTCGCTCATGGTATACGGTCTACAGCTCTGGCTACGCCACGACACCCAAAAACCATTGCTCGGTTATTGGTACGCCTATTGTGGTGTGTGGGCAACAGCGTCATGGTTGGGGCTCTCAACCATAAGCTTTGCCTTGTTGATGCTTCTGCCGGCAGCAATTACCATGTTTGTACTCATACATCAGCGCACCTTACAAAAAAATTATATCGCGCTAAAAACGGTACGTCCGGCATCGGTGCCATCAGACAACTGGCTTGATGCGCTTATGCAAACCGCACTGATCAAGATTAATGCCAACAGACCTTTTTTAGCGATCATTGAAAACCAAGATGCTTTAGACAGCATGCTCACGACGACAATGCCTTTACACGCCACCTTAAAAAAAGAGTTGCTCGTACTCCTGCTTGACAGCCTACCGACCGAACAGGAACATGCTGTCTGGTTGACCACTCATGGCATTATTCGCGGCATTAATGCACAATGGTCAACCTCTGCCGATGTTGTCAATAAACCTGCGGAATTGGCACCATGGCAACAGGATGCGCTTTTTTTTACTGCGCTGACTGATGCTATTGTGCTCTATGCCAACAACGTCAATCGTACATTCACGCTTGTGGCACAAGGAAAGAGCATTGAGCATATGACGGCTCAGAATGCACAACGCTTTATCAAGCAACACCACACAGCTTCACCCGCTGCAAAACCTAATAAAGGAGATACTATCCATGGCTATAGCCACACGCACACCAATCATCCACAGCAACCTATGCCTTAAAGTCACCGCCTGTATTATCGGATACAGTATGTGGGCAGCGCTCAGCAATACCAATACCATACAGCAGACGCATCAGCTGCCGATAGCCTTTTACAATGTGCCAGACGCATGGCAGATTACCGCTCCCGATGTGGTTGAGGTAACACTTGCTGCAAAACGCAACCTTTTAAGAAGATTGTCGAGCGAAAAGCTGGCAGTTCATATTGATGCTGCTACACTGAAAGAAGGAGATAATCATATCAACATCGATAGTTCACTGTTTTTGCCAGCACATGTTGAGATCGTTGATTATACTCGCCCGTTTATTGTTCATGTAGATTTACCAGTCGCTTGAAAAAACCGTTTTGAGAAACAAATATTATGACACAGACCGCCGATACACATACTGATCTTGGAACAATAAGAGTTTCTCAAAACACCGATTCTACCCCTGTTAAGAATATATTCGGTACCGATGGCATCCGTGGTGCTGTTGGTACCGCTCCTTTTACCATGGAGCATCTAACGCGCTTGGGCTACGCTCTTGGCGTATGGGCGTGTAAAAAATATGGCACCAAGCCATCGCTGTTGATTGCGCACGATACGCGATTATCATGCTCATTTATACAGGCAGCGCTAGAATCAGGTCTTCTGCTCCATAGTGTAGAGATTTTTAATGCCGGCGTATTGCCTACGCCAGTCATACATTATGCCGTACGCACCGCAAAAAAATATTCCTGCGGCATTATGATTTCAGCCTCTCATAATCCTTACTACGATAATGGCTTAAAAATTATCGATAGCCTACATGGAAAGTTAACCCTGGAAGATGAGCTTGCTATTTCAAGCTTGTATGCAACCGCAACAACACTGCCTGCAGCGTATGATAAGCTTGGCACTACAACTCAGATAGCACACACGGATACAGCCTATGGTGATTACGTACAAGCATCATTCGGTGCCAATTTTTTACAGGGACGCACTATCGTGCTCGACTGTGCTCATGGCGCTACGTACCGCTTAGCCCCAACTCTTTTTAAGCAGTGTGGCGCACGCGTGATCACGATCAATGATCAACCAAATGGCAAAAATATTAATGAACAGTGTGGCTCCTTGCATACACAGTCACTCAAAAAAGCGGTCCTGGATAACAATGCTGACGCCGGCTTTGCCTTTGATGGTGATGGCGATCGCGTCATTGCGGTAAACAGGCATGGGCAGGAGAAGAACGGTGATGACATTCTAGCGATTCTATTGCAACATCCACAATACATGCATACAGCACTTGTTGTGGGCACCCTGATGACCAATCAAGGTTTTGAAAAGCAGCTTGAAAAGCAGCATAAGCAGCTTATACGCGCCCAAGTCGGCGACAAATATGTCTGGCAGGAATTGGAGAAATATAATCTGCTGCTGGGCGGTGAACAGTCAGGACATATTATCATGCGTGATTTTCTTGAATCGGGCGATGGTATTGGCACCGCATTAAAAATTGCTCAAACAGTGAGCCTTACAGGCAATTGGGATATGAATTCATATGCGCCTTACCCGCAAATACTGCTCACTATACCGGTGACACACAAGCATGATTTAACAACACCACGCATTGTACGTATTATCGACGAACAGAAGCGACTGCTTTTATCGGGGCGTGTTCTTATACGTTATTCTGGCACCGAAAGCAGCTTGCGTATTATGGTGGAAGATGAAACAATTGAAAATGCAACCATGGTTGCGCAACGATTGGCAACTGAGTTGGATGCTGCGTTAAAAAACTAGTAATTCAAATTTTTTCTCGTCTCCTGCTCTTAAAAACTATACGCTGTACCGCAGCGAGTCATGTAGAATCATAACCTCAATCATGGTAATAAAGATTTCTTTCATAAGGTGTGTACTATGCAAAAATATGGCAAAAGTTTCTTAGCTTTCGTATGGGCAGTTTTTCTGAGTGGACTGCTCACCGTTGCGCCGATAGCGCTCACCATTGTACTCTTTACGATCTCATTTCGCCTTATTATTTCATGGCTCGAGCCCATCTCTCATTGGCAGCCAGCATTTTTACACTGGATTCCTCATTCAGAAATTATACTCGCGCTGCTCTTTATTCTGGTCATAGGTATATTCGTACAGCTCGTGTTGTTGAACCCCCTGATTCACGCACTCGAACGCCTTGTCTTTAAGACACCACTTGTAAGCCCTATATACTCGGGCATTAAGCAGCTTGTACACGCATTCAGCACGCAGGACCATATAAGCTTTAAACGAGTCGTCTATATCGAATTCCCACGCCAAGGCATCTATAGCATTGGCTTTTTAACGAGTGAAGTGCCAGTAGCACTAAGCCCGTCAGAAACGGTACGTTTTTTTAACGTGTTTATCCCTACCACACCAAACCCTACCAGCGGCTTTTTGGTTATGTTTCCTGAAAATGCGCTCATTACGAGTGATTTAACACGCCAAGAAGCTATGTCACTGATTATTTCCGGGGGCATTATTCAACCGGACCGCTTTTTGCAAAAGTAGGTTTGTTTTTATGTCGTAACTAGACTTTGTCCCTATAATGACCCCAAAAACCAGACCCTCAAACTGAGAAAAAATAAACCCCGCGGAGCAATCCACGGGGTTTTCGTCTTAACGCTATTCTACGCACGACCTTTATGGTATAGCTTTGAACAGTCAACTGTTGATAGCATCAAGAGGGCTGATGATGAAGCAATCTCTATTCTTTGTTGCAGCTATTGCTACGCAATTTCTGTATACAGCTCCCGACGAATACCAAAAACCACGTACACAGTTGACTACTTATGAAAGATCAGCACGTGATACCGTACGGCACCAAATCGATTCGTTGTTGTCGTCGCAATTGGGGTCTTTTCACCCAGCACATGATCTGAATACGCGATTGTATGATTCATGGAACATGCACGACGTGACTCCAATTGTCCGTGCTGCAACCAAGCGGCATTCAGACAGTGCGGCAGCAAAAAGAAAAGAAAAAGCTGCTCAAGAACAGCAGCGACAGGCCGAGCGATCCAGAGAGCGACAACAATGGCTGGTGGCTAAACAGCAAGCAGTGCATGTGAGAGAGCACATTCGTCACACCTTCGAGACACAGCGCACTGCATTGAGCAATGCGTCAAAAGAATGGACTCAGATACAGGACATCTATCAAGAATATGGCCTGAGAGATGATGGTCGCTATGCACGGCGCAAACAAGCACTTGCCAATAGCCATGCGTACGAGTTCAAGTCCTACTCTCTGACGCCAGCAGCAACACAGCTTATTCGTGGTATAGGAACCGATGCGACAGAATATCAGATATGTTATGGCAACCAACTACAACAGGTTGTTCATCAAGAGTGTCTTGACGGCATTGACCGCTTAGCCTGTTTGCCAGAAACATCAGTTGTGTATCCCTACAAAGAATCGATGGCGCTCTGTTTTGATGCAGCTCGTACATATAACCAAGCAGGAGCCGTTGACAAAGCAACAGCCGTAGCAGATTTCTGCTGGACACTGCTCGATTATGGCAAAGCGATCGCCGAAGGTGCTGTGGCAGGCGTTGTTAGCGCAGTTGAAGATCTGATTGAGCACCCTGGACAGGCTTTATTGTGCGCTGTTGCCGGCAAATATGTGCTTGCTTATCAGCTGGGCAAAGTACTGTGTAACGTTGCCGATATCGGTCTTACCTATGCTTTTGATGCTGAGCGTGGCAAAAAAAAATGGGACGAATATGTTGCACCAGCAACACAACTCTAGGGACCACACAGGTCCTTCTTGCGAGTCTTA
>CAZHJT010000052.1:0-4777 GCA_964533545.1 uncultured Pseudomonadota bacterium
CTCTTTCTCTTCGTTATAAAACCAAGGCATGTCTTCACGGAAGTTAAAGATACTTACCGCTTTTTGGATCATGATGGTGCCGAGGTTGCAAGTAATCAGTGTTTTAAAGAGCTGCACTACAGGATCTATTTGTATAACTGCGGGCATCTTAATTTTTCCACCAGTTATCGATGCGAGCCAGTCTGAATGAGCGGTAGTTGCTTTTGCTGATGTGGATTTTTCCAGCGCTTGCAGTCGTGACTCTGTGCTTGGTGGTGCTATTTGAATGGTATCAGGAGCCGCGCTCGATGGAGTGGCTGTGTCTGGTGTGCCAGTTTTATAATAATGGCTGTAGCACATATAACCCACCGTTCCACCAATAATAGTTGCCGCAAGCGCATAATTTTTTATTTTACGGTTGCGTAAATAGGTGGGTAGCTTTGTTTTGTGCTCAGCTATCCGAGAACTTTTCCAAGAAAGTGTGTCAAACGTGATAGCGCTAGCAACCGGCGCATCTTCAGATTTACTTTCAGTCGGTCTGATTGCAAGGCTATACAAGAGTGCGGGCACTAACAGGGCAAAAAGCCTGCATCGTTGTACGCGTTGTAAGACATCTATTTTCTGTACCATATCATTCTCCATTTTTACATAAAGCTACTAGTATAAAACAGTAGGCATCAAACTTAAAGTAATGGTTTAAGATACTGTCCGGTAAAACTGTGAGCCGATTGTGCAACAGCCCGTGGGGTGCCGGTAGCAACAATAGTGCCACCACCATCGCCCCCTTCAGGGCCAAGATCGATTAGATAGTCGGCAGTTTTTAATACATCGAGGTTATGCTCGATAATGAGCATCGAATTACCTTTATCAACTAATTTGTTCAGCACAACAAGTAGCCGTTCAATATCGCTGGCATGCAAACCGGTCGTTGGTTCATCTAGCACGTAGAGCGTGTTGCTGCCCCGTTTGGCAAGCTCATCAACCAGTTTGATACGTTGAGCTTCGCCACCCGACAACGTGGTTGATGGTTGACCAAGTGCTATATAATCAAGCCCTACATCGCACATAAGTTGCAGTCTTTTTGCAATACGCGCATGCGCAGCAAAAAATTCACGCGCTTGGTAGGCAGTCATGGCAAGCACATCGGCAATCGACTTGCCTTTGTAGGTGATAGAGAGCGTTTCTCGGTTATACCGTGTGCCGTTACATGTTTTACAGATCATGGTCACGTCGGGTAAAAATTGCATAGATACCGTAATGGTGCCATCACCATTACACTCAAAGCAGCGTCCTTGTGCTACATTAAAGCTAAAGCGTCCTGCTGTGTAGCCACGTTGGCAACTTTCGGGCAGCTGCGCAAAAAGGGCACGTATTTCATCAAAAATGCCTAAATAGGTTGCCGGGTTTGAGCGAGGGGTGCGACCAATAGGTGTCTGGTCGATGACGACCAAGCTGTTGATAGATTCTGCGCCGACCAGATCGTCACCCGCATTTTGTGATGAGGTGAAGGTGCGAACTCCTTTGCTGAGCTCTCGCTCCAAAGCGGGGACGAGCTCATGCATAATAAGCGTACTTTTGCCTGATCCAGAAACGCCTGATATGCCACACATAACACCCAGCGGGAACTGTACGGTAAGATCTTTAAGGTTGTGCTTGCGCGCATGCAATAAGGTCATAAAGCCCGATGGCTTTCGGTAGCTTGCTGGTGCGACAATACCGCGTTTGCCAGCTAAATAGGCGCCCGTTAATGAATGAGGGTTGTCGGTCAGTTGCGCGGGTGTGCCGGATGCGGTCACCATACCGCCCAACGTGCCGGCAGCAGGGCCCATATCGATGACATAATCGGCATTCGTTATGGTATCGATGTCATGTTCAACAACGATAACGGTGTTGCCATGATCACGTAATTTTTTCAGCGTGCCAATAAGGCGATCATTGTCCCGTTGATGCAACCCGATACTTGGTTCATCAAGGACATAGAGAACACCACTCAATGCGGAACCAATTTGGGTTGCCAAGCGAATACGTTGCCCTTCGCCGCCTGATAGCGTGCGGGCTGATCGACTGAGCGACAGGTATGAAAGGCCAACTTCTACCAAGAAGGTTACGCGGTTGGTGATATGCGTAATGAGTGGCTTGCCAATAGCAGCATCAAGCTCATCAAGCTGCAAGGTCGTAAAGAAGCGGTGCAGATCTTGCATCGACAGCTCTGCCAGCTCGATAATATTTTTACCCCCAATGGTCACACCAAGCGCGTGAGGATTTAAGCGGGCTCCATAACAAGCAGTGCAGGTTACGAGCGTGGCGTATTTATCGCCGAAAAAGTCTGGATATTTTTCTTTCCATGCGTCGGCATCATTTTTGCCCCACGGCCACTCATAGAGGCTCCCAAGGCCGTTACAGGTTTGGCATGCTCCTAAAGGGCAGTTGAATGAGAAAAGGCGCGGTTCAAGCTCCGGTATTGAGGTGGCGCAGCGTAAGCATACGCGCTTTGATGAATATAAATGTTCATGATCTCCGCTATACACGGCGCATACGTTATCGGCAAGCTTAAAAGAGAGCTCAAGCGCTTCATGAATGCGGTCGCGCTTTTCTGAGCTTATCTCAAAAGAGTCGAGGAGTAGGTTAATCGTGTGCCGCTGTGATTTTTTGAGGTTAAGCGCATCGATCTCTGCGGGAGCCATAAAGCGATACCGTACCCCATCAATAATAAAGCGGTAGTAGCCTTGGGCGAAAAAGCGTTTAAGCTCGGCAGTAAATTCACCTTTTTTGTCCGATGCAACAGGGGCAGCAATCGTTACCGTCAATCCATTGAATGATTCCATGATCATGGCGACGATATTTTCGGGTGATTGGGCACGTATTTCCTCGTGGCATTCAGGGCAGTGCGGGTGTCCAATGCGGGCAAAAAGCACACGTAAATAATCATAAATTTCGGTAATGGTTCCTACGGTTGACCGAGGATTTGATCCGACCGTTTTTTGCTCGATAGCAATTGCCGGACATAGACCATCAATACGGTCTACGTCAGGTTTGTTAGTAGTCCCTAAAAATTGGCGCGCATACGAAGACAGCGACTCGACATAGCGTCTACGCCCTTCGGCATATAAAACGTCTAAGGCGAGCGAGCTTTTGCCTGAGCCTGAGGGTCCAGTAATGACGGTTAAACTATCTTTGGGAATAGTGGCATCGACCGATTTGAGGTTATGCTCACGGGCACCAAAGACTCGAATCCAGCCAGAAGTAAGCGCTTTTTTCGTATCCATAACTTTTCTCTTAGTAATGTGATGCTTCAAGGTTAACGCTAGGGTAGAGACTATTTTTTCTATGCTTCTATGGTAGCAAAAAAAATCCAAGCTGTATAATGCCAAGGCGATTCAGGAAGAATTTATTTGCCTAACTACTATTTTGCAGTAAAATCCCTGAAATCGTTTACGATCTTTATATTTTCATAACCGTACGAGGGGTCTTATGAACAATGGTGGCATGCGTAGAATAACGATACTGGCGCTGGTGGGGTGCTCATCTCTGGGGGTTCCTGGTTTGATGTACTCAGGCACGAGTTGGAGTTCGGCTAAGCCGGTGCAGGAACCGGTCCAGCTTGAAGATGCAGGCGCTAAAGTGGCAGAAGCGGCCGTCCTAGTGCTTCCCGATACCCCTCCGTCATCGCCCAGAGCAGCTTCTCGTTCGCCCAGGTTGTCAGATGTGCCGGGTGAGCAGGAGGTGCTTGTAGCTGCTGGATCAGGATCGCCAAAAAATAGCGTTAAACTAAATCCCGATGAGAATGATCGTGCAATTGATTGTGAAGCTCTTGCTCTGATTGCTGCGCGTTATCAAAGCCAGCAGGCCGCTGCCCAGACCTCACCGTCTCTTTCATCGTTGAACCCAGATGGCTATGACGTTGTTCCTGGTCCAAGAAAGGTTCTGGCGATGCCAAGCAGCGCTGAAACGACGCCAGCAGTTTCACCACAACAAAGCCCCTCGTTGTCGCTGCGCCATCTTGTTGAAGCAGCTATTTTGGCTAAGCCTTTGTTTCCAGCGTTAGAAATGCCAAAGAGCGAGAATGCGCAGGTTGCGCCATGTGCACCAGCTACCCAGCTGCCGATAGTCAGGCTAACAAAAAGCAAAAAAAGAAGAGAAAGAAAACGAAAGGCTTCACTTTCGGCAAGCCAAGAACTTATTCGCAGCCAGGTACTGTCGGCAAAACAAGAACCTTCTTGTGGCCTAGAGGGTACGGGTAGCGAGGAATATTGCCCCTATAACTATTGCTCGTCGAGAAAAGCGGCATGTACTGAGCCAAAACATGCTATTTTGGCAACGTTCGGGCAACAGCAATAGCTTAAGGAGTGTGGTATGAAGTTTGTTTTACCTGTGCGAGCAGGGTTACTATCATGCTTGACCGTAGTTTTACTGACTCACGAAGGTAAGCTTGACGCAGGCAATACTCCAACCAGAGAAGCGTCTCAAGAAGAGCAGATCAAAAAAGCGGTGAAACGTTTTGTAGGCACACCCTGCATACAACAACTATTGAGTGATGCTCAACAATCGGAACGCTTTTGGGATCAACAGTTTGCCCAGCAGACAATCCAGCGATGGATAGACTTGTTGCAACAAAATATCAGGCCGCAAGAGGAGAAAAAGTCCTGATCGGGGAAATTTCATCTTTTTTTTGATTTTACAAACGAAAGCCGTATACTAATTGACCATACGGCGATTTCTTTGAATGTACATGGTGAATGTAGCTCAGTTGGTAGAGCATCAGGTTGTGGTTCTGAGGGTCGTGGGTTCGAGACCCACC
>CAZHJT010000053.1:0-4530 GCA_964533545.1 uncultured Pseudomonadota bacterium
AAAGAATCTTTCCTTGATTATGCCATGTCGGTTATCGTCAGTCGCGCTATTCCAGACATCCGTGACGGCCTTAAACCGGTACATCGTCGTGTTTTATATACGATGGACCAGCTTGGCTTCCATTATAATAAGGCGCATCGAAAATCGGTGCGTGTTGTTGGTGAAGTCCTTGGTAAGTACCATCCTCATGGCGACCAAGCTGTCTATAATACCATGGTGGGCATGGTACAAGATTTTTCTAAGCGATATCCACTGTTAGATGGCCAGGGTAACTGGGGTTCCGTCGATGGCGATAACGCAGCGGCTATGCGTTACACCGAAGTCCGTATGGCTCGTATCGCAGAAGAGATTTTAGCCGATCTAGACAAAGAGACCGTCCAATTTGTACCGAACTTTGATGAATCTACGGTAGAGCCGGTAATTTTGCCAAGCCGTATGCCCAACCTGTTGGTCAACGGTACCACTGGTATTGCCGTTGGTATGGCTACCTCTATTCCACCTCATAATCTGGGTGAAATTGTTGATGCCTGCTTGGCATTGTTAAAAGATCCTGAATTATCAGATGATGAGCTCTTTAACCTAGTCCCTGCACCAGATTTCCCTACCGGTGGCGTTATCTGTGGGCGTGCGGGCATTGTAAAAGCATACAAAACGGGGCGCGGCAAATTAATTTTGCGCGGCGTTGCTCAAGTAGAAGAAACGAAAAAAGGCAGCCGCATTATCATCACTGAATTACCGTACATGACCAACAAGGCGATGCTTGCTATACGGATTTCAGAGTTAATACGCGATAAAGTTATCGATGGCATTGCCAGCATTAAGGATGAATCTGACAAAAAAGGCATGCGTTTATTGCTCGATCTTAAGCGTGGCGAAACGCCGAGCGTGATCCTCAATCAGCTCTATAAGCATACCAACCTCCAAGAGTCGGTTTCTATTTTGATGCTCGGCTTGTTAGATAACAAACCGCTGGTATTCACACTGCGTGAGCTCTTGCAACACTTTTTATTCCACCGCAAAGAGATCGTTTATAAACGAACCAAATTTGATCTTAAAAAGGCGGAAGAACGCGAGCATATTTTGGCAGGCTTTATCATCGCGCTTGCCAACATTGATAACGTTATCGCAACCATCAAACAATCTGAATCTGCCGATGAAGCAACGATAAAGCTCAATCAAAATTTTGCATTTACCGCCGCCCAAGCAAAAGCGATTCTTGAAATGCGTTTGCAACGCCTGACCGGTCTTGAGCAAGAAAAGATCTATGCAGAGATGGAAGAGCTTAAAAAGGCGATCGCCCATTTACGTTCTATTCTTGAGCATGAATCAATCCTGCGCGACGAAATCGTCAAAGAGTTAACCGACCTTAAAGAACGGTATGCTGACCCACGCAGAACACGCATTGAAGGCGCTATCGACATCCTCACCGAAGCAGACCTGATACCTGACGATGAAGTGGTCGTTACACTGACCATGAAGGGGTATATCAAACGAGTTCCACTAGAAACCTATGGCGTGCAACATCGTGGCGGCAAAGGTAAAATGGGTATGACAACACTCGAAGGCAGTGAAGATGTGGTACAAGATATCTTTGTTGCTAAAAATCATGATGAGCTGTTGTTCTTTACCAATGTTGGCCGTATTTATGGCATGTCGGTCTTTGAAGTCCCTGAAGCATCACGCGTTGCCAAAGGCAGAGCACTGGTAAACTTGTTACCACTGCAAGAAGGTGAACATGTGGTCAAACTGCTGTGTACCCGTGATATGGAAGGCAAGTTCCTTGTCATGGTCACCAAAAAAGGGATCATCAAACGTACCGATGCTATGGAATTTGCAAAAATTCGCTCAACCGGTATACGTGCATTAACCCTCAGAGAAGATGATGAGTTGGTCTTCTGCTCAAGCAGTAGCGGCTCAGACAATATTGTACTTGCAACTGCACATGGCCAAGGCATCCGCTTTAATGAAACCGAAGTACGCGCAATGGGTCGTCAAGCGGCTGGCGTTATCGGTATTCGTTTGAAAGGCAAAGACGTTGTTATCGGTATGGAAATCGTGCATGGCGACGGCGACATCCTATTTGCGACCGAAAATGGGTATGGCAAACGGGTTAAAGCTGAGGATTTCCGTGTGGCTCACCGCGGTGGTGTTGGCGTAAGAACTATCCCAACGACTGCACGTAACGGTGTGGTAATCGGTCTCACGCTTGTCGACGATCAATCACATATCTTGTTGATTGACGAAGCGGGCAAAATTATTCGCCTATCACCAACTGAAATTCGCACCATGGGTCGACAAGCTGCTGGTGTACGGTTAATTCGTCTCGATGCTGGTCAAAAGCTCTGTTCTGTTGTTGCGTTCCATGAAGAAAACCAGGATGATGCCGACACAACAAGCGAACCAGGCAGCCCTGCTGGCCAAAAGCCAGTGAAGATGGCAGCTGATGAGCATGACGGCGAAACGCTCATGGCCGACGCTTTTGGCGAAACAGAAACGTTGACTGATCCATCGTTTGATGAAAACGAAGATCCTTTTTTACAATTTTAATGTGTAACTCTTTGTGACCTATAGATATGTTGTGCTGCATTTGTCGTTAATTCCTGATATTGGACCAGCGACGGTGCAGCACCTTGTTGCCACACTCGGCAACCTAGAACTATTATCTACGCTCTATGACTATTCAAGCGCACAGCTATCTGCGCAGTTTGGCATTACGCCCAAGCGTGCGCAAGCGCTGGCTACCGGTCTTGCTGATCTTTCGCTTTTGGAGCGCGAAGCACAGCTTATTGATAAGCATGCCGTATCATGGACTACTGCTTACTGTCCCGATTACCCTGCTTTGCTACGCACTATTCATATGCCACCACTGGTTATCTATTGGCGCGGCAAACATCCAGCAGAGTATGAAAGGCCGGTTGCTGTGGTTGGTTCTCGCGATGCCAATAATTATGGCCATGCAATCACTAAAACACTCGTTCCCGCACTCGTACAATCCGGCTGCACTATTGTCAGCGGTGGCGCACTGGGTATCGATAGTATGGCACATCGCGCTACCCTCGAAGCAGACGGTATCACCTGCGTTGTGCTTGGCTCTGGCCTATTGCATCTCTATCCGTTCGAAAATAGTAAACTGTTTGCTGCTGTCCTTGAGCATGGCGGCACGTTGTTAAGTATCTTTTCATTAAACACACGTCCTCTATCGGGCAATTTCCCCGCTCGCAACCGCGTTATTTCTGGTCTCAGTAAGGGGTGTGTTGTCATACAGGCTGCTCAAAAAAGTGGCGCACGCATTACTGCCGAATGTGCATTAGAGCAAGGACGCAGTGTATGCGCCGTACCCGGCCCTATCGACGATCCGCTCAGCGCCGGCTGTCATGATCTCATCCGCAATGGCGCTTTGTTAGTCACCAGTGCTGACGATGTGTTACAAGAACTTGAGTACCACGAACAGGACATGGCCAATAAAACCAACACGCCTGTTCACAAACAGAACGTTGTTGCTGACAACCAACCGACCTACAAACCAGCAGGCTTGGTACGCTCGACAGAACAACTCACTCCAACAAAGGTTTCACCTGCCAAACCCCTCACCCCAGCGCAGCGCATTGTGCAGTTATGCGCACAACCGATTTCGGTCGATTCGTTAATGGAAGCCACTGAGCTCTCATTTGCCGAGCTGAACGAGCTGTTGTTCGATCTACAAATTGCTGGTAAAGTTACGCAAACATTTGCGGGCTTGTGGTGCACGCGAAAGTAGATAATAGAGCACAAAACATATAAGAAGGTGAGTGTGTTATGGTAAAGAACGTTATGATTTCACAAGTCCTATTGCTCGCGATGAGCACAGCAACGATTACAATCTACAGTACAGAAACCCCGGATGCCGTCACTATAGAGCTTCCAAAAACAGTATCGGCTCAAGGATCTTCAATGCCGTATCGAGAACGTATAAAGTATAGTCCTCTTGAACCCTCACAGCAAAGACCTTGTAATCCCCGCTACTGGTCACCTCTAACACAAAAGTGTGTTGCAGCCGTAGCCTCGGCCTCTTTGGGAGCAACCTTTTACCTGGCAATCAACGTTTGGAACAAATAATATCCATACAGGGAGATCCCTACGTATGGATCTCCCTAGAGAGAGTTTTTAGGTGCTCCTTTTTAATGCGCAATTGCTACCAATAGCTCAATCACAATCAAGATAATAATAAGCGACGTGAGTAAATCTTCTCGAATCGAGTCTATTTTATGCTGCAAAACCGAGCGAATATCGGTAACAATTTCCAACTTCTTCTCAATCGTCACTTTCCAATTGGTTAGATCCAAGCGATCATCAAGCAACGCATACAGTTCGGCAAAGTACGGATTACCACCAAGCTTTATACCATTTTCAAGGCGTTCGGCAACGACAGAGATATCCACTTTCAGTTTGCCCAGTTCATCAACTTGATTGCTTGATAAGGTACCAATAAAGGGCAAATAGGAACGCAAGGGGATCTTGTGTAATGCGTCTTCATAGATGAGATTCATCTGA
>CAZHJT010000054.1:0-4037 GCA_964533545.1 uncultured Pseudomonadota bacterium
GCTCAACAGAAAATAAAAATATATCATGTATCGTCAGCCCTTTGCGGTATTGCTCGACAATAACAGCCGCGCTCAATGCAGCAGGATTATCTGCTAATGAGAGCTGAGTCCCTGCAATCACCATGCTCTGTGCTCCTGCCAGAAATTCCTGCAGATCAACGCCCACAAAAGCCAATGGAAAGAGCCCGACCGCAGAAAATACCGAGTAACGCCCGCCTACCAAAGCTGGAATGGCCAAACTGGTCAGCTGTTGCTCCTGCGCTAAACGCCACAACAAAGAGCCATAATCGGTCGTTACCACAACCTGTTCATGCCATGTTGTAGGGTAATAGCTTTTTAAAAGCTGCAGAAACAACTCATAGTTTGCTATCGTTTCGGTAGTACTGCCCGATTTACTAATCAGATTGACCAAAATATGCTCGCCACGACTGAGCAGCGCTTGAGCTAGGGCTAGTACGTCGGTTACTGCTTGCGTGTCGACCGTTTCGACAAAATAGAGCTTAGTCCCTGTAGTTTTTTCATTATGATACAGGCCATTGAGCGCCTCATGAACCGCTTTGGTGCCCAGGCTTGACCCGCCAATCCCAATAACGATTAAAGCTGCCACCGGCTTTTTCTGTTTATCGCGCACTACGGACAACACCTGGTCTACCAATGCTTGGTCAAAGGGCAGGTTCACACTGGCATACTTGGTTTCATAGCCAAGCTTGCGCGCGTCAGCAACCCGTTCGATCTCTGGTTGCAACTGCCGCTGATAGGCATCAAGCCCTTGCGCCGACAGCTTCCCCGCCGGCCCTACACTCATGGTTACTTGTTTCATGCTTCAAACCACCTTTTTTACCGTTTTTTTATGCCATTGTATGACAAAACTGTCTCTACAATAAACTCTATCAATCTCTGGAACAGTTGCGAATCTATAGCTTTTTAAAAAAGTATGAATCAATTATGAATAAAAACCTATCATCATGTTTTTTGTTTCTCATGGAATTAAAAAAAAGAGTTAACTCAGCACAATTGTTCTAATTTTCTTGACAGGACAACGTTTTTAAAGAAGACTAAATCTTGATCTATTTTTTTATAAAAATTTTCTTTCTGAAGAATACAATCATTAGAGGACTCTTGAAAATGGCGCTATTACCTTTCGTCCGCGTATTTTTTTGCGCAGCAAGCTTGCTGTTCTTGCCCTGCTGCAAATCGCCGCTCAAAAAAAATATCAATCTTAAATCTCTCCCCATCGCTCCCACATCTACGAAAAAGATACATGGGCATCCTATTTCAACTCCATTGATACAGGAATCAGCAACAGCTTCAACAAATAGGCAAGACATTATAGTCCAAGCGCGTAAATTATCTAAAAAAGAATGCAAGCGGCTACTCGGTATTGCTATAAAGAAAACCGATGTTATATACGTCACAGCAACTAACAATAGTACCACTCCGTATGAATTGAAGAAAAGCGATTTTTATACGGAACATCTTTCTATAACTGATGTCACTCAAAGAATACAAGAAAGAAACCAAGTTATAAGAAATATCAGTATTAACGGATCTGTTTATGGTGGCGCGGCTGTAGGCTGCTATGCGGGTATATATGCAAGCACAAAGGCTATAATAGCATTTGGCACTATTCATGCAGCAGTGCTTCCCTTGGCAATTGCTGCCGCAGGGATCGGGATTGGTATAACATGTGGTAGACTCATAACAGCAAAAGTAAAATTAGCTGGAATAACTACTCATAGTATCCTCAAAAGATTATCACCTGAACAGTTATTGATCGCTCCATCCAAGACTGAATCTATGCTGTTATTTATTGATGATGCAATAGGCTATGACTCTATTAACGTGAAAACGTACCCTATCTCAAGAGAACAACAAGGCAACTTCTGCACTATAACAATATAGCATTGCAGACTTTCATTTTATTGATATCGACAGGCTTGATCGCGGCTCATTACAACAGCCAGATCAAGCCTGTTTCTTTTTTTATATAAAAATACTTCCGTCACCTGTGCCTTTTTGAGTATGCTCACCTGCGTTAGAAAATCTCTTTCAAACAAACATGTCAGGAGTCGTTATGCAAAGTATCTCCAATTTCAGAATGATTATGCTTGTCTTTATTGTCGCATGCATAGGCATTCTCACCTTCCACCTTATCAATAAACGTGAAGTAGCCGAAACCCCTGCACTCAGTACTGAACTGGTGACCGTCGTAGAGGCTGAAAAGATCCCTGAAGAAAGACCAGCAAAACCAAGCACTGAAGTAAAGCCTGCCAAAGCAGCACAAACATTACAAGAAATAACCACCAAGACAGGGCTTGATGAGTTACTGTCAAACAGCGACAAACCGGTTGTGGTGAAGTTCTTTGCTACCTGGTGCCCACCATGCCGCGCATTGACACCGATCTACAAAGCAAGTGCTGGTGAACTTTCACACAAAGCATATTTTGCCGAAATTGATATCGACAAGTTTGCTGAAAAAGATCATTTGGATTCCTTGGGCGTGCAATCTCTACCAACCATCATACTCTTTAAAGATGGCAAAGAAGTGAAGCGCCTTCAATCATTGAGCGGCAAGGCATTAGCTAAAGAGCTTGAGGCGCTATAACGCTCTAACATAAAGGGTTATTGCTATGGCTGGTTTGCATACCAAAAAAACGGTGATCGTAGCCTATACGATCGGTTTTGTCGCGATCATGGGCTGTTTAATTATTAAACAGAAACCACAAGCAGCAGAAACCTCTGAACAGTTAGCAACTGAGCTGGATCTGCCAGTAGAAGAGGTCAGCGAACAACCAAAGACGTTTGCGCAAGTGGTTGAACAGCGACTCAAACCAAAAAGAGTAGTCAAAAACAGATCTCGCTTCCCACTCGATGTTGCCGAAGCTCCTGAACAGGGTGTTTATAATATCTACACAGCGCAAGGTCTTGACGATTTTATCACCTCACATACAGACAAACCGGTTGTGGTAAAGTTTGCCAACAAAAAGGCTTGTTCTCCATGCAAAGCCTTGGAGCCTACCTATCTGTTAAGCGCAAAATTCTTAGCTCACAAAGCCTACTTCGCCCAAATAGATGAAGGCGAATTTGATGACGTCGATTATTTTTTTGAGCTTGCGCCGATCATACCGGCCTTCAAAATTTATATCGATGGTGAAGTGGTGGCCGCAAAAGAGTTCCAGGGTTTGCGTAGCCGTACACACATCAAAGAAGAAATTGAAGATGCACAGCAAGAGCACCTAAGAAAGAAAGCTGCATCTGGGGGCTAAGCCTTATTAGTTGCAATAAAAAAAGAGCCGGCATGTATTCGTCATGCCGGCTCTTTTTTTATGTTTCGTGTGATGCATATCAACGCATCAGATAGTTAAGCAACGGTTTCAGTAACCACTTCTTCTGCTGCTACTACCGCTTCAACAACAACTTCTTCTTCTGATGTTACTTTTGTAGCAACTTCTTCAGTTGTTGTTTCTGCAGCTACTTCATCGGTACATGCTACTGTTTTTGCATCAGTGGTACGTGCAACGATCTGTACTTTGATTTCGTCATTGTCTACTAAGGTAACAACATCATCAATAGCAAGGGTAAGGCTTGGGATAGTATCACATACTGTCTCGCCATTTTCTTGAACGCGAGAACAGGTAGCTGTAATTACTACAGCGCCATCTTGTTCACTAGGAGTCAATTGAGCTGCAACACCATTGCCTACAAATTCAGCAACTTCATTCATGCCAAATGCTTTGGTGACCGCTTCTTGACCAGCTTGTTGAACGGTAATTTCAACAAACATTTCCGCACGTGCTGCAAAAGAAACTAGGCAGCCTAATGCAATAACTAAAGATTTTTTCATAATATATTTCCTTTCTAGAGAGCTTTACGTTATACCAACGATATACGACACACGAAAACAGTACAAGAATGAATATACCATTAAAAATGATAACGTGATAGCCCACGATAGTGGCAAAAATGGCGTCTGGATGGGCTGTACCGATTATTTATTACCAAAAGGTTACCTATGCTCCTCACACCACTACGCTCTA
>CAZHJT010000055.1:0-3839 GCA_964533545.1 uncultured Pseudomonadota bacterium
CGTTGCTGTCTCAGCTCAAGCTGCTGACAACACACAGGCACAAAGCGTATTTGGTAAAGTAACAGATGCTGCAAGCAAAACAGCTGGCTCTATTAAAGATAATGGTACAAAAGCTTTCTCATTTGTTGCACAAAAAGCGACCACCGCTACTTCAGCCCTTAAGAACAGCGCTGCTGTTGCTAAAGCTCAAGACAAAGCGTCAAAGCTTGTTGTTGCTGCAATCAACGCTGGACTTAAAGATTCAAACGCTCGTGATGCTAGATTTTACATCGTACAAGGCACAAAAATAGCTGCTGTTTCTCTAATAACTGGTTATGCCCTTTACTATGCTTACAAAAAACTATTCGCACGCCCAACCAAAGCAGTAGTCATCGAAGAGCAAGAAGAACCGGTATACTTCTACATAGCAACCAGCCAAGAAGAGGCTGAAGCGCTGGCAGAAGCTGCACAAGCCTGCGCAGAAGGTACATCTGTAGAAGTCATTACTAACGAAATCGCTACAGAATGCCCAGAAGAAGCTGTATGTGTTGTAGCAGTTACGCCTGACGAAATAGTTGTTGACCGCGTGATCTGCCAAGAAGCTACTCCTGAGCAAGTAGTTGCTGAAGTTGCTTCTGATGACGCTATCCTTGGCTAAGCAACAGTCTTGATCGAACGAAATCTAAAAAAGACGATGTATAATATGCATCGTCTTTTTTTTGCGGTATGCTTTGCGGTATGAATATCTACCAACATGAATTGATGGACCATTATCGTTTCCCCCGCAATCATGGGCTACTTACAGAGTACGATTTTCTTTCGCGCGAACATAACCCTTCGTGCGGCGACCAAGTAACCGTCTCAGGCCGCTTTGATGCCAACGGAATATTACAAGCCATCGGGTTTGAAGCTGCCGGCTGCGTTATCAGCGTGGCAACAGGATCACTGCTCTTTGAACAGTGCCTTGGCAAATCACGCGACCAGCTTATGGCGCTTGACAGCGCAAGCGTTCTGCAGTTGATTGGTATAGAGCTTGGGCCAACCCGTTTGAAATGTGCTTTATTACCATTACAAGCTCTTCAGCAAGGACTAAAATAAACTGCGAAACGCGCTGTTTTAGCTTATTGCCAAGAAAAGCTCTTTATGAATAGTACAACAGCATGGATTCCTGCCTGCGCAGGAATGACCCACAAAGAGAAAACATTACCGTTCACCACGTCAGAAGACTTGCAATCAAAGAAGGTGTACGCATATGCTCGATCGCGCAAAACTGTTTAAAGAGATTACTCGTGTATCTGACGCGCTCTTCATTTCGTATACTGACGAATATGCCTGCGCACGTGCCGTGTGGGAGCGCATTATCACCGATCCCTCATTTGCCGACAACGCAATTGCTCAACAATGGTCATTACCGATTCCAACATGGTCTGGACCGCTCGATGCAACATACGATATAACACAAGCATCGGCGATCTATCGCGTGATTGCGGTTGACGGATCACAAATTTACCCTGACCGCCACCAAGGCACCAGCTGCTATTTAATTAACTTTGGCTGTATTGTGCTGACCTATGCCGCTACCGACTCGTATGCCCAGGTTGCGACAGAACCATATGTATTTACCGGTGATGAGGATGCCACTTTTTTGGCATCATCAACCGATATCGTCAATGCATTACGCGAAGCATATGAATTTGAAGCCGGTCTTACGCACGCCCTGCGTGAGCGGGAAACTGCTGCCGATAGCATGGCGCTGCTATTTGATGGATCGCTGATTTTTTGGCACTTAGAATCGAAAGATGCCTCCTTTAAAACAGGCTTTATCAACCGCTATGTTGCAACGCTGACCGCATTGTACGAGCATCGCATACTCTATGCAGCCTATGTGAGCATGCCACGCCACCGCGAAGTCTCTAACCTGCTTCGTCTGGCCTTATGCAACTTCGATTGTACCAAGCAGGATGCCTATGCTGCGATTGAGCATGTCACCGATGCAGCAGTCATGAATTTCTTTTTACAGCCGGGTCAACGCTCGACGGTCTTTGCGTATACCGGTTCGCTGCGCGCGTTATATCCCGAGCCAACACGCCCTCATTTTTTTTACCTTAACACCGGCTATGAAATAGGCCGTGTTGAAATACCTGCATGGATTGCCCGCAACCAGGCTGCCTGTGATGGTATTGCAGGGATACTGCTTGATCAGGCGCGTAAAGGAAATGGATACCCGGTAGCGCTTGCCGAAGCGCATGAACAGGCGGTGGTGAAAGGTCCTGACCGCGATTTCTTTTACCAGGTTATTACCAAATATGCCTTGCAGCAGAACAAGCGTATCGAGATTTCGCCTAAAAGTATGAAGAAACGATCGATTGGGATATGAAAAGAGGCGCTTGCGCGCCTCTAAATGTTAGCCCAAAAATTTCGCCCCGGGTCATCCCCGCGCCCTGTCCTTCGTAGCTTTAGCGAAGTAGGAAGGCGGGGATCCATGCTGTTATCTTATTCCGCTTTTTGCTTTCTATCCCAAAAATTTTTTGAAAAAGCCCGCAATACTGCCGCCAGACTGGGTAGGCTCAGTACCAATGATTGAAGAATAGGTCATCAACGCTTCTTTAGCAGGTTCAGTCAACTTGGTTGGGATATGACACATAGCTCTGACAACGAGGTTGCCTCGCGCATTGCCACGCAGCTTATTAAAGCCCTTGCCTGGAATCACCACCTCATAGCCAACCTGACAGCCCTTTGGAATCTTTATAGTCTCTTTGGTACCATCAATGCTGGTAATCTCAACCTGGCTGCCAAAAACGAGCTGCGGATAGGTTAGGGTAACAGCACAGACGAGATTGTCTTCTACGCGCTGGAACTGTTTGTCGGCAGCGACATGCACCTTGATGATCAGATCACCAACGGGGCCGCCGAATATACCCGCATCACCCTTGCCCTTAATGCGTAGCTCAGCGCCATCGTAAATACCGCTCGGTACATTGACGGAGAAGGTATCATATTCACGTACCCGTGATTGGCCTGAACATTTTTTACACGGAGACGGTATGGTAAAACCATTGCCAGCACAACTAGCACAGGTCTGTGATACCATAAAAAAGCCTTGTGCAAAATTCTTCTGGCCAAGGCCACCACATTCTTTACAAGTCTGATAGGTCGTCCCTGGCTGCGTTCCTTTATGATCGCACGTTGCACACGCAACATAGCGCGAAAAGGCCATCTCATATTTACAACCAAGATAGGCATCTTTCAGTGATAGGGTAACCTCTTTAAAAAGATCATGCCCACGCTCTGCCGTTGGAGCCGTCTTTTTGCGTCCACGACGCCCAGACTGCTGCCCACCAAACAGATCACCGAAAATATCTCCAAAATTAGAGAAGATATCATCCATATTCATACCGTGCCCATGGCCAGCATGCCCCTGAGAGCCATCAACGCCGGCATGCCCAAACTGGTCATACCGCTGACGCTTTGTCTCGTCAGACAGTACTTCATAAGCCTCAGCGGCCTGTTTAAATTTATTTTCGGCTTCTTTGTTGTCAGGGTTGCGATCAGGATGATATTTCATGGCTAATGCACGATAGGCCGCCTTGATAGCATCTAAGGTCGCGTTACGGGGTACCCCTAGGGTGGTATAGTAATCCTGTTTTTGCATTGAATTTTCTCTTTTTGAAATGGTTAGACCAATCAAAGTCATATTTCAGCTATTGAACCGCTAGTATACCATCAAAATGGCTGCTTTTGTAGCAGTAAAAAAGGAGTTTAGTGGCATACCGCCAATAACAAACCATAGACTTTTTCAAATTGAAAATATTAATATAGGGGTAATAGAAGCTGTCTCACCATAAAGGAGTTTGGTATGT
>CAZHJT010000056.1:0-3837 GCA_964533545.1 uncultured Pseudomonadota bacterium
GCTTGAGCTTCTTTGAAACTTGCTTGTGCTGCAGCAACATCGCCAGCAGCAATCGCCGTCAACACTTTTTTAACCGCAGTTTTTAGTGCTGATTTACGCGCAAGATTGCGTTCTCTTTTAACGATGCCTTGGCGAGCGCGTTTTTTTGATGACTTAATATTTGCCATTACGGTAGAGCCTTATATAAAACTTTAAACTACTTTACGTACTTTTTGTGCTTTGACACATTTAGTACAAACATTGCTATGGATAACCTTGTTATCAGCTTTACTGTTTAAGGTAAAACGGATCTTTTGAACGTTCGGGTATACCCAGCGTTTTGTTCTATTGTTCGCGTGACTTACCAAGTTGGCCACTTGTGGTCTTTTGTTACAGACAAAACATACTTTAGCCATTGCTGAATATCCTCTGAAATTTATACATGCATCATGCGCATGGAACGTTGTGTTTAAATGCATCGCGCTTACAGACCCCCTAGGACCTGCTCTGTTTTCTCATACGCACGATGTCTTTATAGATGTTGATTAGTTTACTACAAGAGCTTTTTTTTTCAACTTTTGCCGCTATTTCATAACCCAAAGAGCTGGCAAGGCTACGAGATCGCGCAAACCTCGCTCCCCATCGGCCTTTACGAGTTTTGAAATAATTGACTTCCGGCTACAACGCTATACATAGCCTGCCCTTTATCTTCATGTTGGGCAACCCTCACCGCAACGCCAGCCTCTTTCAGCACCAGTATGCCTGCGGCAATATCCCACCAGGCCACACGGCCGAACTCAAGCCCATCAAGCTTGCCAGCCGCCAGGTAGGCACAATCGAGCGCCGCAGCGCCACAATAGCGCAGAGTAACGTCGCCTTGCACGGATGCACCTGGCCACGCTGCTACTACTTTCCTGCCGAGTGGAGGAGACTGTTTGGCAATCCCCACACCATTGAGCCATGCCCCATAGCCAGCTTCAGCATAAAAAAGCTCATTGAGAACCGGCTGATAGATAACACCCATAACCGGCTCGCCATCAAACGTTAAGGCAACCGAAATACAAAAATAAGGTATGCCACGAGCAAAATTGGTAGTGCCATCGATCGGATCGATAACCCAACAGTAGCCATGAGCAGAATCCCCCGCTTGGCCAGACTCCTCTGCATAGATGGCTGCTCCTGGTACCAGTGCCTGTAGCTCATGGATCAAAAACTGCTCCACCGCATGATCAGCCTCCGTTGCAAAGCCATGGGTCTTGGCGATAACCGATACGGGCTTGCCGTAATAGGACAACGCCAGGACTCCCGCTTGTCGAACGCAGGCTTGCACGCGCTCACGCAAAGCAGACAGCTGAACCATGAAAGCCCTTTCGTGCAACCTTTTAAGCGAATTTATGCTCTTCGCGCGCTGTGATCCCTAACAGCTCATAGATTTCACCAGCAAACAACGTCTCTTTTTCAAGCAATGTCGTTGCAAGCAGGTTTAATTTGTCGCGATTGTCGATCAGAAGCTGCATGGTTTCACGGGCACATTCGTCAAGAATGCGTTGTACTTCGGCATCGATACGCTCTGCCGTCTTTTGCGAATATTCAAAGCTACCGCCTTGGCTATAGATAACGGGCCCCATATCGGACATGCCATATGAGCAGACCATGGTACGAGCCGTATCGGTTGCTGAGACAAAATCACTGTAAGCGCCTGTAGTCACTTTGTTAAAGACCAACTGCTCGGCAGCTCGCCCACCCAAGGACATCTTAATTTTTGCCAACAACTCTTCTCTCGTTTGGGTATACTTTTCTCGCTCAGGCAATGAATGGGTAACACCCAAAGCGCGGCCACGAGGGATAATCGTAATCTTATGCAACGGATCGGAATGCTCGGGCAGCATCAGCGCCACCAGCGCATGACCAGACTCATGATACGCAGTGAGCTCAAGCTCCTGCTTTGATTGACTCATCGTCTTGATCTCTTTGCCGAGCATGATGCGATCACGAGCCTCTTCAAAATCTTTGACTGTAATCTCTTCTTGGTTGGCCTTTGATGCATTAATAGCCGCTTCATTGATGATATTTTTCAGATCTGCCCCTGAAAACCCTGGCGTGCCGCGAGCTATTTTCGCCAAATCAACCTCAGGTGATAGCTTAACATCACGTGCATGCACCTTGAGAATCTCTTCACGGCTTTTCAAGTCAGGATATGGCACGACCACACGGCGATCGAATCGGCCGGGACGCAAAAGCGCTTTATCAAGCACATCCGGACGGTTGGTTGCTGCAATCACAATAACTGAACCGCCAACGGTCTGGAAACCATCCATTTCGGTCAATAACTGGTTTAATGTTTGCTCGCGCTCATCGCTGCCACCACCATGGCTATTGCCACGATGACGCCCAACAGCATCGATTTCATCGATAAAGATAATGCTTGGCGCATGTTTACGTGCTTGTGCAAAAAGATCACGAACACGAGAAGCGCCAACGCCAACAAAGACCTCTATAAAATCTGATCCGCTAATACTAAAAAAGGGACAGGTTGCCTCTCCTGCAACAGCCTTTGCTAGCAAGGTCTTACCATTACCAGGCTCACCAACCAAAAGAACGCCACGGGTCATCTGAGCACCCAAGCGACGATACTTTTCAGGATTCTTTAAAAAATCGACTACATCCTTGAGCTCTTCTTTAGCTTCTGCAGCGCCAGCAACCGAGTCAAAATTCTCTTTGATCGATGATGGCATAAACATCTTCGCTCTGCTTTTGCCCATGCTGAAAATGTTGGCACCACCGCCCCCACCATTTTGCGCATTGCGCGCTTGGCGAAAGAAATAAAGAACTGCCAAGCCAATAAAAAAGAGCACCATCATGACAATATACAACAGGCTCATTTGCCCCGATGTATCGGCTACCGTAACATTAACGCCATGTTCGCTGAGCATTGGCCAATCTTGCGCATTCTGAGGAATAACCGTATGGAAATGACCGCCATCGCGCAACGTGCCTTGGACATCTTGCCCGGTGACCACTATCGATTTGACTAAATCAGACGTAACCTGTTTCTGGAACTCTGTATAAGAAAGGCTTTTGATCTCACCGGTAAATTCCACTAATTTTTGCAACGCTACCATGCACACTACAAACAGCACCACAGCAACGACCAGACCTTTTGGACCATCTTGGAAGAAAGAATTTTTCTGATTTTTACGTTTCATGCTTTTTTACTCTGCATTAGGTGGTGTACGAGACTATTTAAGATAATGGATATTCAGTATACCTGCTTGTACCAATTGTGTCGATTTTTAGCCCCTACATGCAGGGTGCTCACCGAGCACGGGAAACTCCGCATAAAGCGGTGACCAGCACGGATAGGAGCATTGCTCATCAGCGCTCGTTATATATTTTTGCTGCCTCGTATGGATATTAAATAGAGCAAGGCGGCTCGATAAGCCTTGTTCTGCGCTAAAAATCAGGTAAGAGCCACAGGGCGACCAAAAACATTCATCTTTGTTACCCTCATCACTGGTGATCTGCGTATGCGTATCGGTGGCTTGATCGTAGACAAAAATCTGCGCCTGCCCAGCAACCAAGCTACTATAGGCAAGCTTACCATTGGCATGATACTGAGGACAAAAATTATAGCCGCCCTTGGTAATCTGTTTACACACTTTAGTGGCAAGGTCATACCGATAAATTTGTGGTTTGCCCGTCGGCACATCTGAACAGTAGAAAACCGTTTTGCCATCATGAGATAACGATGGTGAAACATTATTGCCATCATTGTGCGTCAAACGCCTAAAGACACCCTTTTCAAAGAGGTATAACTGACAATTGCCATGCCCTTTAGAGGCGCAATAAACGACTTTG
>CAZHJT010000057.1:0-3475 GCA_964533545.1 uncultured Pseudomonadota bacterium
AAAAAACTTGATCGAACCGTTATGGACAGCGACAAACAAGAGGCCGTTGACGAAATTGCAGGCAAGCTTGCGCGCATTGTCAGCCGCATAAAAACATTAGAAAGTGTTATAAAAGATTTCCCTGCAGCACACAAAGATCTGTATACCGATCGTATAAAAATTATGGTCAAAGATGAAAAGGATCTTTTTGACAGAATTATCAGTGCAACACAAGCTCAGCCTGATCATGAGCTGCGCAAACAGATTGAAGCATTGTTCAAAAAAGTGAACCTCAGACATACACCAAAAGCGGTGCAACCGCGAGCTCCTCAGCCCGCGCAACCTGTCGCACCCGTGAAAGCACCGCGACCGGCTGCCCCCGCACAGCCTTTCGATCCTGCCACCATGCACCCGGCTGCGCTGCAACCCGACATGATGCCCGATGCAGCAGGGTAACCAGAACTGGCAGCGACACCCAAGAGTAAAGATCGACTAGAACAACGATGGCAGCCGTACCTACCATAGTACGGCTGCCGTTATTTACGCCAAACAGAAACTACCAACCAGTCATCATTGACAGCTTTGTGTCTATCTGTCACAATTAAAGCAGAAAATAAGCTCTCAATCTGATCTTTTTCAAAAAAAGTGAGTATGTATGAAAAACCTATCACGGCACCTCTTGCTGATCCTTACCTTAAGCCTTCCCTTTTCTGCCCAACCTGCTCAGGAAGCTGCGACAGCCATTCGCAAGCAAGCACCCAATGAAAGTCCCAATAAAGGGTACGGCCTGCGTTTTCTCCCTGCCCTCTGGTCAGTAGCCGCCTACAATCCGTACAAAGCACTCCTTTTTGGTGGCGCAGCACTCTGCTCCACAGGCTGCTTACTGTATTGCGGCGTGCGTAATAGACCGCTCGAAATGGCCAAAATAGCTGCCGCTACCCTTATGCTTTCTTCATGGAGCTGGGCAACTCAGACTCCGCCAAACCCCTATTTTTTACATCTTGAAGATGAACAACGCTTGATTGCTACAGCACTTGAATTCCCTGAAGGCTTTCTCTTTTCCACCGGTGGATCCGCCTACCAAATTGAAGGCTGCGGCCCCATCAACGGCGGAGAGGATAGGAGTACCTACACGCAAGCATATCGTGATGCGATGTTAACCCAGGCGAAAGACGCACAAGAGAAAAAACGGCTTGAAGAGCTTTTTGCAAACACCTTCACTGCGCCTGATGGCGTTGGGCTTGCCTGCAATGAATGGAATCTCTACGAGCAAGATGCAGACATAAAACACCAGATGGGGATTAATGCTGACCGATTTTCTATTGAACGCTTCAAGGTTGAAACGGCACCAGGTGTCTTTAATACACCGGCCATTCAACATTATATGGACAAAGCAGTTGCTCTGGTAAAACGTGGTATCCGTCCTATAATCGGCATGCACCATTACACCGATCCAGCTTGGTTTATGGCTACAGGCGGCTTTGAAAACAAGAATAATCTTGATGGTTTTGCACACTACTGCGCAGTGATAACTGGCTCAATCTATGCAGCATGTATGGAGGCCATTGGCGATGATGCTACAAAACAGCATCTGATCCCACTCTTTTATACCTACAATTCTGCCAATGCCTACACCATCAATGGCTATCAACAAGGCGCTCGACCACCCTATGTGAAAAGCATGGGCAGATCAAGAACGGTTCTTTTTAATATGCTTGATGCTCACGTGCGTGCCTATGAACAGATGAAGAAAGTGGCACCAAAGGCTAAGATTGGTACCACCATCAACGTCTACCAACTTGACCCAGTCAATTATCTCAACCCACTGCACCGCACGCTCTGCTTTGCGGGTAACTATCTGCAAAACTACTCGGTGTATGACTTTTTTAAAGAGTTTAGCAAAAAAAATCCAGGCAAAACCTGCCTTGATTGGGTTGGGCTCAACTATTACAGCCACGGCTATATGGACTCCCCTGCCGGGCCATTTTCAAGCCCACGTGATCCGAAAAACCCGAATGCCCCTATTGGCCGCATGAGCGATCAGGAGCTTTTGAACTCCAAATTTTCTAGCGCAAACAAACTCTATACTATCTATGCTGACGGCCTCTTTTTAGCTCTACATGAGATCAATGACAACGTAGCAAAGCTCTTTAGTATACCGATCCTTATTACTGAAACAGGCTTTGGCGTTGAACGCGTCGATGCACAGGCGGGTGCTAATGGTTTTGATGCCTTAGAGACACAACAAGACATAGAGAAACGTGATCTGTTTCTTAAGCATTATCTCTATGCAGCAAGTCGCGCCTGCCAGGTAGGCATACCACTGGTCGGTATTTCGATATGGTCCTTTATGGACAACTATGAATGGGGTCAATACAACAAGCGGTACGGCCTTTTTGGCGTTGATTTTACTCTTGACAGCAAACCGCGCTTACGCCGTAAAGGTGCTGACTACTATTGGGATGCCATCAAAAATCATACCAAAGCTGACTGGTCAGCAAGACTGTAACTGACTGGCAATTGAATTGCTCATAAACATTAAACTAGGACACCCTGTTTACAAAACCCAAAAAAACGTTACAATTATAAATAATTACAGGTTAGATATAGCCTTAGAAAGACAAAGAACCACAGGATTAATCATTTCTCAAAACAAGGATACTCACATGAAAACACCTATAATGCTCACTGTTACCTTTTTTCTCGGTTTGAATAGCGTCAGTTTTGGCACAGAACCAAAGCCAAAACCCGATTACGCCCCATTAGTACGTGAGATGGATCGTCAAGCCCATGGCTCATTTAGTTCCAAAAACGATGGCTCATTAGGTTCATTGAATGAACAGTTTCACAAAGCAACTAACGACGCTTACACAGCGAAGCAGGCACTAGAAGAAGCACGCAATAAATTTTACGCGCCTACTGTTCTTAGTCTCATTCGCGGAACGCCCGAACTAAGCAAAGAACAAAAAGAAAAATTACGCGAGATGGAAGATAATCTTTTTGAATGCAGACTACAACAAGCCAACCTGTATCAGCAGCGTCAAAGAAAGCTCTGGGAGAAGTGGGCTAAAGAGGCGCAGGAAGCAATACATCGAACATGTCCATCTGGTCTCGCTAGAGCCATAGGAGTAAAGCCTGGTAAGCAGTGTGAGTGTTTTATGGACCAACTCAAACATTTTAATAATTTATTAGCAGACAAAAATCCTGAAATGCCAACAGCTAGAGAGATTTCGCTTACTGCTAGTCTCATGGGATACTGGAAAACGCACTAATGCTCTTAGAGCGGTTTTGCATCAAATGCTTTAGGTTAAAGCAAAATTAATCTCTCCGTCGATTCTGAGCGATCAAGCAGCTTAAAATGTACACAGGGATATGGGTGTTTTATACCTCATATCCCTTTTTGCTGTCCTTTACCCTGGCTCTCCTCTGTAGCCGAGGGCTTTGTCCTGGTTCAGATAGATATGATACTAAAATTGGAATAGAGTTAGGGCCTCAA
>CAZHJT010000058.1:0-3350 GCA_964533545.1 uncultured Pseudomonadota bacterium
CCGTCAGTGGCGACGACTCACGCAGATCGGTTAAATAGAAAAATTCATCGGGCTCAAAGAAAACATCGCTAGAAAAACTGATCTTATGGAGCGTCGTCACGTCTGGTAGCGCTTGCGCGATCATCGCCGCATAATCATCTTTGGTGGTATCAATACGCACCGTACGCACGTGCGGCTCTTGAGCGTCAACACGCAAGGAAAAAGTAATGAAAACCGGGAAGAAAAACCACCCCAAAAAAAGAAAGCCTCTACCCGGCCATCTTTGCATCTCTATCACCACACCATTATCCAGCTAGAAAAAACTATTCGTATTGCACGCTGCTTTTAGGCAACCTACAAAGCTCAACGCCTGTTTTAGTGTACATGACATTCCATAAATGTTCATTAAAAAAGCGTTGCGATGTTCTATACGTTCGTTTTTTTAGCAGGTATGGGCAGTAGCCCTATTCAATAACGCGGAATATACCTCTATAATCTTTCTCGCGAACAAATGGCTCGACACTTATGTCTTCGGGTAAAATGCCATTGGATCCTTTATGTACCAGGTCAAGAAAGGCATCGACATGCTCCTTGTCGCCACACACAACAATATGAATAAGGCCATCATGGCCCAACTGGGCAGTCCCTTCAAGATTACATTCGCGCGCATGCTTTTGAATAAAATCTCGTAGAAAACTATCAGGATAGTCACCTGAAAAGGTAACACTTAAACATTGTCTCACCACCTTCTCCTTTTTTTTCAGTGGGGGTTCCTAACATTCAGCAGAAAAACTTACCAAACCTTAAATGCTCCTGTCAAAAGTTGTAACTAGACTTGCTCTTTTTTCGCAGGTAACATAATACCTTGTCTCATAATAGCTTTATCCTTAAACCTGCTACATGCCATGACAACACCATCTACTCGAACACGCTTTGCTCCGTCACCCACCGGTCTTATGCATTTGGGCAATGTTCGCGCTGCCCTTGTAAATTATCTTTTTGCGCATCAACATCGCGGGGTATTTATCTTGCGTATTGAAGATACTGATGCACAGCGCAATTTCGATATAGGCGGCAAACAGATCATAGAAGATCTTGTTTGGCTTGGACTCATCTACGATGAAGGCCCAGGAAAAGATCGTGGCTGCGGTCCCTACTATCAATCCGAGCGCATGCCTTTATATCAAGAGAAATTGGCAGTCCTTATCAAAGAGAATAAGGTGTATCCCTGCTTTTGCACCGAGCAGGAACTTGAACGAAGCCGACAACGCCAGATAGCCCTGAAAAGACCCCCGCGCTATGATCGTACCTGTCTTACGCTTTCAGATGAAGCACGCGCTGCCAAGCTGCAAGCCGAGACACCATTTATTTGGCGCATGAAACTTGATGACTCTCTGAGCTTTGAAATTCATGATTTAGCGCGTGGCCTTGTACACTTCGAACTCAAAAATTTTCCTGATTTTCCCCTCACCCGTCAAGATGGCAGCGTTACCTTCCTCTTTGCCAATGCCATTGACGACATGACGATGAAGATCAGTCACGTCTTTCGCGGTGAAGATCATTTAAGTAACACGGCTTTACAGGCTGCTCTGTACCATGCCTTTGCAACACCATTACCGGTCTATTGGCATATGCCAATTTTATGTAACAGCGAAGGTAAAAAGCTTTCAAAGCGTGATTTCGGTTTCTCACTCAACGATTTACGCACTGCAGGGTTCTTGCCAGAAGCTATTTGCAATTATCTCGCCATCATTGGCGGCGGCACCTTTGAGCAAGAGATCTTATCGCTTGATCAACTGGTGAGCGCCGTACGTTTTGATACCATATCGGCAGCTGGCCAGGTACGCTATGATGTTGAGAAGCTCCGCTGGTTAAACCATAAATGGATCGAAAAGCTTGACCCGCACGAACTGACCACCTTGAGCATGCCCTTTTTAACAGCAGCATACCCTGTTGTAGCAACGATGGAGCAAGCAGTGATCACCCATCTTCTGCAGACCATCAAAACGGATATGATCACCTTGGCCGATGCGGTACAGGCGCTCCATTTTTATTTTAATGCACCAACGTTGAGCCTCGGCGATATAGCACTCCACTTTGACCATCAGCTACCTGCTATTCAAGCATGCGTTATGGAACATATCGAAAGCATTACCGCTGTGGACAGCTTTCTTCAAGCCGTCAAGATTTCAGCAAAAGAAAAGGGTATCGGCATGAAGCCGTTGTTCTGGTTCTTGCGCTTTGCTTTGATGGGGCAGCAGGACGGTCCGTCGATTCATGATCTTATTACCATGCTCGGCGCAGAAGAAAGCTATAAACGCATCAAGCGCTTGGCCGAGTAAACAGCCCCCCTTTAGTTCATCGCTCTTTTGAACAAAAAAAATACGCCCTTGGTAAACCGGTATTGGTCGCCAAGGGCGTACGTTTATGTACCTGCAAATAGAGCTAGAGATCTTTGATAAAAGATATCAAACCAAATACTACTTCAGATGGTTGCGCTACCGTCGAATCAAGATTGACATAGTATCCGAAGAGATCCAATGTTATCTACCGCTGAATGCAGATGCTAATCCAAGAGTCGCCAATGGTGATACAACTGCTAGTGTAGCACCAAGAGCCACTGAAGCTCTGTCTAATCGGTGCGGTTTTTGTTTAATCCATAATGGAAAACCTGCAATGTCCTTATCCTCTTTTAGCAATTTCCATCTGATATGATTCCGGGGGATCTTCGACCCTTGCGCTGCTGAGGTGTTATCTGGAACATTCTGTAGCTTTTTAGAGAGTATCGCCATACTACCTGCTAGCGACAAACCAAAGACTCCACTGCATAGAGAAGCAACAACTACTGAATCGCTGCTAAAAAAATTCTCCTTCGTAGCATAGAAACACGAAGCAGCAGATGTGAACATAGCACACAAACCAACTGCTCCCGCTATACGAGCTCTGTTTCTTGCCTTATTCAACTTCTTTTCACTAAATCCATGGTACGTATCACCATTAAGAGATACTTCTTTACTAGGACCAACCAGCCATTTAAACGAGCTCCCCCAATAAGACTCCTTTTCCCATTCTAGTGGATTTGTACTAGGAAGCCCCATAGATCTCGCCAAAAAATTTTGCCGGGACTGATTTTCTGCGCATACTACAGGAGCGCTATAAAGCACAACTGCAAGCAATGAAATTATATGTAGCTTTTTCATCTGGAACATCCTTTTAGGTAGAAATTTAACAACACACAAACAACTCTATTAAAGCGAATGCCTATAGCCCTACTTATTTCCAATTGTAACATTGCCGACTGAGCTGGTCAAACGGTTGTCCTAGTTCAATACATATGAGACTTTAGGGCCCTATAACCATTGACTCAAAAA
>CAZHJT010000059.1:0-2084 GCA_964533545.1 uncultured Pseudomonadota bacterium
AGGAGGGCATTTTTTCAGGAGTTAAAGCGGCACTTTTAGAGCCGAGCACTATTTCTTGTTCAATACAATCCAGCGGGTTGAGGCAAGAGGCGGCAGCCTCTAGTGTTGGTTGTTTGAGTTCTGGCAAGCAAGCGCCTGTGCGCAACGGTTGTGCGTACTGTTCTTGGTATCCGCAACTTGCTGCTGGTTGGGGATATATCTCTGGCTTTATGTGAGCTTCTGCGTCTAGAAGAAAACCTCGCACTGGCGCAAGTTCTTGCTGGTCTTGTGTGTTTGTGGGCGATGGCCTATGAGCTAATCTATTCGATTTATACTTACTTTTTATATGTTTTACTAAAGAATATATGCTATAAGCTGTCGCTGTTGCAGCGCCTGCAGCACAAGCGACAGGCCAAGACACGACAAGTCCTGTTGTTGAAAAAACTGCCAGCGCATCTTTGGCTATCTCAGCTGCCGCAGCTACTATGGTAGTTCCTGCAGCGGTTCCAGCTTCACTCGCTGCAGCCGCTGCAGCAAGTTCTGCACCACTTATATTGTGGGCAAGAACTGGTGGATTTCCTACAAAAAAGTTGTGATGCTGTGCAATCGATAGCATGTATACTGCTGCAAGCTTTTTGTCACATACGCGCACATCCTCTATGCAGACGGTACGATTATCAAGACCAACAAGAAGATCACCCGGTTTGATGTTCTCTGCAGAGCGCCAACCATGATCGGCCACGTAAAATCTTTGGTGTTTATCGGCTAAGATTGTTTCACCAGCGATGACAAGTTCGTGTGCGTCGAGGGTTGCTTTTTTGGCCACTGCCGATATAACAGCCTCGGTAGTTGTTCCCGTTTCTGTTCGACTTATGACGCTATCGCCTGGGGCCAGTTGTTTAATAAGACGTGGGCCGGTAGGGGTTGTTACCAGGGTTTCTGCACGAAACCCTTCACTAAAAATAATTGTTGGGACCAGTAAAAGTAATAATGCAATAATAGGCGTGGGTAATGATCGTGTTGTAGGTAGTACTTGCATACACAACTCTTTTTAAAAAGAAATCACAGAATGTTGAAAAACTCTGCTCTTTATAGCAAATTTTTGAGTTTTTTGCATGCTGGGATTTTTAATAATGCACAGGAGTCGTTAATTTAACGAAAGTATGCGGTTTATGGTAGAATTGTGACAACGTATTGTACCATACTAAACAGCTTCTCGGTTTAAAGATGTATGAATAGATCCCTTTTTCTCTATCGAGATTACTTTGGTCTTGGTAATGCGTATTTCGAACGTATCGAGCATGTTGATACCATGATTGCTAGCGTGTATCGTGTGGCGCGGCCTGATGGTACTCAATACATCCTAAAAATATGCCCCAAGATTGAGCACTACAAGCGCGAGCTCTTTTTCTTGGAATACTTTGCTGGTTTGCTGCCTGTGCCGCGGTTGACTGATGTCATGGAGCCGGCAACAGAAAATCAGGGCGCTCTTTTGATGGAATGTCTGCCGGGAGCTCCAGTGAGTATATATGACGTTACGCAGGAGTTGGCCTGCGAAATGGGCGCATTATTGGCAAAGATTCATGCTCATACAACAAGCGGCTATGGCGACCTGGCTTGTTCAACAACGCTCTCTTTCGATCCGCTTCCATCATTTGCGCTAAAATTTGAAAAGCATTTTGCCGAGTGCAGATCTCTTATTTCGCCGCAGCAGCTTGATACCTATTGGGCCTATTACCAAGAGCATCGTGATGCACTCAACAATGTAGATGGTCCTTGCATAGTACATCGTGATTTTAGGCCCGGTAATATTATTGTGCATAATGGGAAGCTGCAGGGCATTATTGATTGGTCAGGAAGTCTGGCCGGTTTTGCGCAAGAAGATTTTAGTTCAATGGAGCATGGTGAGTGGTCGAAAGATACAGCAACCAAGGAGGCATTTTTATCGGGGTACCAAGCTGTGCGACCAGTACCCGAGTATAAAGAGATTATGCCGCTGCTACGTATTGGCCGAGCGCTGGCCGTGGTAGGATACTTTGTCAAACGAGGACAAGAACAGAGCGCTAACGAATGGTATATATTTAACCGGCGGTTTCTTGAGAGCT
>CAZHJT010000059.1:2094-3191 GCA_964533545.1 uncultured Pseudomonadota bacterium
GTCTATAAATCTCGTAGGCTTACGAAGGTAGCGATATGCTAGGCGTTCATTCTGAGTCATCTACCCGGTGATTACTTTTTACGTTAGGAATTGTAGGTGCTCGTGTGCGCACAGTTATTGCAACACGCAGCACCAGTTATTCTTGCACGCTTGTTTAGGGACAGTTGTTGTCCGTGCTTGTTGCGCATGTAGCATAGTGCATTTCTCGAAAAGATCTTTTGCGTCGGTATCAAAAATTTCATCGCCCAAGTAAGATTTTTCGCCTGTTTTTTTATCCACACGGGTATAAAAAAGTTCACCAGCATACTGTGTTTCCTTGTCTGTCAGTGCTTGTGTGACGGTGGCGCTTCTGCCGGTCTCGGGCCAGCTAACAGTAAAGATTGTGTACTGCGTGTTGTTTTCTATTTCTTGAGAGCGTGTGATGCCTGTTTCTTTTAAGGTAAATCGACCCCAAGAGAGAGCTGAAGATTCGGTATTTTGTGCGTTATCGCAAGCCATACTATGAGGGGCGATCATAAGTGTAACTACTATAACAAGCAGCTTCATACTCTTTTCCTTAACAAAGATCAGAATTTTTTTTAAAAACGACTTTACCATGAAAAAAGAGTATATAGACGAAAATTCTTGGCACAAAATTTTAGTTTTTTTGAGAAACGTGCCAGGGATTTACACAAAAAATAGAGCTCTTCAGAATCCAAACACTATCTCCGAAATGGTGGATGGCAAGCGCGAGGGCACAATGGAGAAATCTTGAAAGTACCTATGGCAACTGGAACAGCATGCTTTGGTCGAGTAGTCTCGCCGAGGGCACCAAAACACCAAAGATTGACTATAATGACCAGCGTAGTAAGTATAGGATGTCCTCATAGATTGTTATAAAAAAGGGTTTGTATGTTGCTCGCTGCTATACGTCTATCCTGTTTTGCTCTGTTGAGTATTACTTCTGTACAGGCCCTTCAACCGTGCAAAGGAGATATAGTGTCTGCGAAACTGTTGCCACAGATGTCTGATGATGCTGTTAAAAATTTTATACAAAAGCTGCCTAAAGCAGAATTGCATGTGCATCTGGAAGGTTCCATGGAGCCGGAGCAGCTCAT
>CAZHJT010000060.1:0-3164 GCA_964533545.1 uncultured Pseudomonadota bacterium
CAATATCGGCTAATAAAATCTAAGGTCTGTTGTTGCGCCTGCTCGAGCGTTACGGTCGACTCTTGCACAGCTCTGGTGAGTCCAGAGGCGCCATGGTGGGCTTTGCACCACGGATGCATGTTTTCCAATACATCATTAGACTGATGAATGATAAGAGCTGGCCCTTGGGCAACCTCATTCAACTGGCTGTCGGTGATAATAGTAGCAATCTCTAGCAGCACATCATACTCGACGTGCAAGCCGGTCATTTCACAATCAATCCACACAAGGTTATTTGATGCTTTCATTGTCTACTCATTAATAGCATAAAAATTAGAGAACTACTTTACTTACACTACCAGAGTAGTACGCTTTTTTATAGCAGCAAACAAATACTCTTTTTATGTAATAAGGTTATGAGCACTATGCATATGATTCGCGTCGGCGTATTGATGGGCGGACGCTCAATAGAACGCGAAGTTTCATTCAATTCTGGGCGTACGGTGTGTGACCATCTCGACACGGCCTGTTACTCCGTGATTCCGCTTTTTCAAACGGTAGCAGGAGCATTATATATATTGCCATGGAAATTTTTGCACCGTGGGAAAATAGTTGATTTTGAACATCGCTTGAGCAGTGAAGCTGAACAGGTGACCTGGGACGATCTGAAAAAGCATATAGATTTTATGTACATAGCCACGCATGGGACCTATGCAGAAGACGGCAGGTTGCAAGGCTTTCTAGAAATATTAGGTATACCGTATCTTGGCTCGGGCGTCTTTGCCAGTGCTTTGGGCATGGACAAAACTATGCAAAAAGCCTTTTTGCGTCCTGCGGGCATTGCCGTACCGCGTGGGATTACGATCACACCAACAATAATTGCCAATTTTCATAACCATGAAGCAGAAATACTAGAACAGTTAACGGCTCAGGCAGTCTCATTGCCTTACGTGGTCAAACCAGAACATGAAGGTTCTAGCCTTGGTGTGACGGTTGTCCATAGCCACGCGGATCTCTATGATGCAGTAGTGCGCGCCTGTCATGTTAATCCGGCTTACACGCAATCAGTACTCATTGAAGAGCGTTTACAGGGTATGGAATTTTCATGCATTACCTTGATTGATACCACAACCGGTAGTTATATGCCGTTGCCACCTACTGAAATTGTTCCAGAAATCAAAGAACATGTGTTCGATTATGAACAAAAATATATGCCGGGGCGCGCATCAAAATTCACGCCGGCACGGTGTGACCACGCGACACTACAGCGCATTCAAGATACCTGTGTGGCAGCATCTAAAGCGCTTGGTATGAGTACAATTTCTCGCATTGATGGCTTTGTCACCCTTGATGGACGGGTTGTTATTATGGACCCTAATACCTTGTCTGGTATGGCGCCAACAAGCTTTTTATTCAGTCAGGCTGGTGTTGCCAACATGAGCCATACACAAGTAATAAACCATTTAATCGAGACAGAGCTCAAAACATTAGGCATAGATTTCACTACTAACCGTGTTGCTACAGATGATGGTAAACCGATGGACATGAAAAAAATTCGCATAGCGGTACTTATGGGAGGCAACTCCAATGAGCGTGAAATTTCGCTTGAATCTGGTCGCAATGTAACCTATAAACTTTCACCGCATCGGTATGAGGTTATGCCGCTTTTTGTTAACGACCAGATGGAACTTTTTAAGCTGAATCAATCATTGTTGGTCCGTAACTCAACCAAAGAGATTAATGCGCTAGTTACTGATGAGATGCGCGTTGCTTGGCATGATCTGCCTACATTGGTCGATTTTGTCTTTATTGGGTTGCATGGAGGTTTTGGCGAAAATGGCTCAGTGCAAGGTGCTCTTGAGATGCTCGATTTACCCTATAATGGATCATCAATTCTTGCCAGCAGCTTATGCATGGACAAATACAAAACGAACAGCTTTTTGAAAAGCAGTGGCTTTGCGGTACCGGAGCATTTTTTTGTGGATCGAGATGCTTGGTCTGCCGATCAAGAAGCCGTTATTAAAGCGATTAAAGCGCAGATGCCCTTTCCACTGATTGTCAAACCCCATGATGATGGCTGCAGTGTTATGGTCGCAAAAGTATCGACTGACGAACAGCTTATCGCTGCTATCGCAGAGCTTATTACCAACAACAAGTCTGGAGCATTCATTGAAGAGTGCATTGTCGGCATGGAGCTTACCGTTGGTGTTATTGGTAATGATAACCCACGCGCATTACCACCAAGCCAAGCAGTGGCGACCAGTGGCGTGTTGTCCATAGAAGAGAAATTCTTACCTGGCGCTGGTGAAAATCAGACTCCTGCTCCATTGCCACACGCGCAGCTTGCGTTGGTGCAAGATGTCATGGAAAAAACGTATAAGGCTTTAGGCTGTTCAGGGTACGCCCGTATTGATTGTTTCTATCAATCGGCCGACTGTTCGCCGACCGGTGTTGAACGCGTGGTTGTGCTTGAAATTAATACACTTCCTGGCTTGACACCAGCGACCTGTATTTTTCATCAGGCTGCAGAGCTGGGCATAAAGCCTATGGATTTTATTGATTGCATTGTACAACTCGGTTTTCAAAAGTATTATGCTGTGCAAGCGACCAGCAAAAAAGAAGCAGTTCCCGTTACAAATCAAGGAGTTTTGCATGAGTTATTCGTATCATAAACCGTTTCATGGCGTCATGGCGCATGTGTTGTATATCGTTGCAACGCTTTCTTTGGCCTTTTATGTTGGCACGAACTATTACCACTACGGGCCATTTTTTGAATCGGTTACTAAAGCGGTTGCGCATATGCATCCAACGAGTAACTCACAGGTAACGGGCACTATTACTTTTGAGCAACAGAATGATGGTGTGCATGTAACAGGACAGATTAACAATCTTACTCCAGGTAAGCATGGTTTTCATGTGCATGAACACGGGGACGCCAGCTGTTCAGATGGTATGTGCACGGGGGATCATTTTAACCCGACTAAAACCAAGCATGGTGGGCTTGACAGTGCAGAGCGCCATGTTGGCGATTTTGGCAATATTGAAGCAGATCAAAATGGCACGGCGACTATCGACTTTGTAGTCAACGATCTAGAACTTAACGGGCCAAACAGCATCATTGGTCGTGCGCTCATTGTGCATGCTGACCCAGACGATCTGGTGTCGCAGCCGAGCGGGAACTCTGG
>CAZHJT010000061.1:0-2732 GCA_964533545.1 uncultured Pseudomonadota bacterium
ACAAAAATAATCAACAACCCTTGTCCTGCCAACTTTCTTCCAGGTAATCTCGGAGTGAGAATCCGAATCTTCATGGAAAATGTCATATGTTCGAGCAGGCGCAACCATCTAAAAAACTTAATTAAAGAGAGAAAAAGTTATGGTAAAAAGCGTACGTTTTTGTATGAAGCTCCTCTTTCTCATATTTGCCACGAGCCACCCAGCCTCATTATCCGCTCGGCCAGAAAATTTATCCAAATCAAAAGATAAGATAATCGCGTATTACGAGGGTGGTCAGTATGAGAAGGACCTGTGTAAAGCGATTAACAAAGCGATTAAACATTTTAATAAAATACCAGTCACCTCTAAAGCAGTGGCCATTTTTGACGTTGACGATACGGTGCTTCAAAACTATCAATTGTATAAAAAAATTAGCTTTGGACATGTTCCAGAAATTTTTTATATGTGGATCGTTGAGTCTGATACCCCTGCAATCCCACAGGCAAAATCTTTATACGATTATCTTGTTGACCGTGGGTTTCGTATCATATTTTTAAGCGGTCGCAACCATGATGAATATGATGTGACGGTGGAAAACCTTAAAAAACAAGGCTTTGCTACGTTTGATCGCGTCATTGTGCGCTCCGAGAAGGATGCGCGTAAGACCGCGCACGATTTTAAAGTTGAACAGCGTAAATTGCTCACCCAAGAAGGGTACAACATTGTAGCGATGGTTGGCGATCAGTGGAGCGACGTATGTGGCGGGTATGCTGATTATTATGTTAAGTTGCCTAACTTGATGTATACCCTTGAATAACATGTTTTTCTAGCAGATTTTTAGTGCACCTCAAACAGGATCTTGGATAATGAGCACAACAATAAAAATAAAGGCGATCTCAGCCTTGTTCTGTTTGGCAAACAGTCTTCACCTGTTATCATGCGATTACGCTCTTGCAACTTTGAGCTTAGAGCAGAAAATTGGCCAGCTCTTTGTTGTTACCGCGATAGTCGATAATGCACAGAATCAACTGTTGCTTGCTGCAAAAGGGTATCGCACCGACGCAGCGTACATAAAACAGCTTATTGCTGATTATCATATTGGCGGGGTTATTTTTTTAGGTTCAAATAGTTGCAAAGAGCAGGCTGAGCTTACCCAAGAACTTCAGCAGTGTAGCACTCTCCCCTTGCTGATCATGCAAGATCTTGAGTGGGGACTGACGATGCGTTTACATGATGCTCTGCGGTTCCCTCGCAATCAAGCATTAGGTGCGCTAGCACCAGAGCATGACGAGCTTATTTACCAGATGGGGTATGAAGTTGGCAAGCAGTGCAAACTGCTTGGGGTGCATATGAACTTAGCTCCGGTGGTTGATGTTAATAATAATCCGGCAAACCCCGTTATTAATGATCGTTCATTTGGTGAAGACATTGCATGCGTAGCGCGCAAAGCTGAACAGTTCATGCGTGGACTGCAGGATGCAGGCATTATTGCCTGTGCAAAGCATTTTCCTGGCCATGGTGATACCACTGTCGACTCGCATTATGATTTGCCTTGCATTAAGCATACAAGAGAGCGTCTTGACAGCTGTGAGTTCTATCCGTTTAAACGGATGATCAGCAACGGCGTCAAAGCAATCATGTCGGCGCACATGGAAGTGCCTGCGTTAGAGCCTGCAGCGCATCTGCCATCTTCATTGTCACATAACGTGGTCACTACGCTGTTACGGCAAGAGCTTGGCTTTAAGGGGCTTATTATTACCGATGCGTTGGACATGAGAGGCGTAACCAAGCATCACCACGCAGGCGAACTCGAACTAAAAGCGTTGCAAGCAGGCAACGATATCTTGCTCTGCTCTACCGATGTCCCCAAGGCTATTGCTACGATTAAACAGGCGATTGCCGACGGAAGACTGTCTGAGCAAGAGCTTGATGAACATGTACGGGTAGTATTGTCACTCAAAGCCTGGGCAGGGTGCGAAAAACTTCCGAATTTTGACCAATCGTTGCTGTGTACACCTGCAGCGCAGTCTTTGAAAAAAGAGTTGTATGCGCACGCGATTACCGTAGCGCGTGATGATAGTAATTTTCTTGATACATTGGCACAGACAAAGCAGCCTATAGCCTGTATAGAGCTTGGCCAAGACCAACCGTCACACTTTGTGCGTTCGTTAGCGCGCCAGATGCCGCTCATGCTGCATACACTGCCTGCATCTGCTGATAATCAGTTTGTGCAGGGCATGATCGATCATCTATACGGCGATACGGTACTCGTTTCGGTGCTGGGCATGAGCAGATTCGCTGCTATGCAGTTTGGCGTGACACAAAGGACGTTAGACTGTCTGCGCATACTGAAAGAGTCGGGCAAAAAGGTGGTCGTGGTCGCTTTTGGCAATGCTTATAGTTTGCCGTTGTTTAAAGACGCTGACGCAGTCGTTATAGGCTATGAAGGTGATGTTGATGCTCAGTTGGCAGCTGCTGATGTTATCAGTGGCACAGCACAAGCAACGGGGATACTTCCTGTTCTGCGAGAACGGTAAACAGCTGAGGTTCCACATGCTCTTCTATAGAATATCAACTCCAATCATGATACCATTAAAACCATCAATTTTTACGATCTATACAGAAATCATGAGGAGAAATGAAATGATTAATCTACCAAACTGCCCACAATGTAGCTCAGAGTATACGTATGAAGCTGATGGGATGTTGATCTGTCCAGAATGTGCTCATGAGTGGAGTGCAGATGTAGCAAG
>CAZHJT010000062.1:0-2466 GCA_964533545.1 uncultured Pseudomonadota bacterium
GATCGCATCTTTTATTGTCAGATTTATTTCTGGTAGTTCATCAGATAAATACGGTAGAGGAATTTTTATTACTATCAGCATCTTCTGCTATATATTATCCATGACTTTTCTCACTTTTGCGCATAGTGGCGGTATGTTCGAAGCAACTAAGTTTGCCATTCCGTGCGAAGTGACAAGGCCAACCATTGCCAACTATTTACATGTGCTTGAAGAAACATTTGTTGTGCATGTTATTAGGCCCTATTCTACCCATCGGACCACTGAAATCGTTATGGCACCAAAAGTCTACGGTTTTGATACTGGCTTCATCTGTTATGTAAAAGGGTGCAAAGAGTTATGTGCTGAAGATATGAGCTTTATGTGGGAGCATTGCGTTTTAAATGAAATACAAGGGCATTTGCAGACGCGGGCAATCAATTATTGGCGCGATAAGCAAGGGCATGAGATCGACTTTGTCCTTAATCGTCGTTCAGAAAATGGGCTTGTCGCTATAGAATGTAAGTTTAATACCGTTCTTGAGGATATAACGTCGACAAAGCTTGCTGGCTTGGGTAAAAACTTCCAAGCCTTTCGTGCTCTGTATCCAAATGGCTATAATTTTATAGTTTCACATAATGTTGATACCCCCTTCATGAAAAAGCATCAAGACTTGGATATCTGGTTTGTTAATCCAAAAGATTTGATTAAAAAATTGCAGGAGAAATAAGATGCTGGTGCCTATCAAGCCATAGTGCGTTGGTGATATAATGCATTTCTGTAGCTGTTTTTTTCAAGGCGTAGAGGTTTTCTCCGTGAATAATAGATTGTTGATAACGCTGCTTTTGTTCACTACTATTTCGCTACAGGCCGTTGAGCCAACAACGTCGGCAGAAGAAGAAAGTAAGCAGCCCTATGCATATGAAGTTTCTTTAAGCTTCGGCCCACAGTATGTGCGTGGACCCTATGACTATGAGTCGTCTGAAGATGAATCGCTGAAAGCGGACTCTCATGGTGTGAGGCCGATTATTGATGAGAAGCTCCGGCAGGCAATTATGAGTGGGCAGATAAAGGCGCGTTCTGAAACCTATCGTGCTGTTCGCGCGTTTGTTCAGGAAGAGGAAACAGCAACAAAGCGTACGAAAAGGGTACGCAAGCAATTAGCTTGTAGGCTCAAGAAACAGCGCCTTGGCGGTGGCGAACCTGCTGTGTAATCTGCGTACAGAAAGAAGGCTCGGTGGAAACACCGGGCCTTCTTTAATGGTAGATTTTCAGGTGGCTTTATGCTGCAGCGGCAGCGGCAAGTGAATTCTTTTTATATTTATTCACAATTTCATTGATAGTATCTTGAGTGACGACAAGAGTTCCATTGGCGAGCGCTGTTTGACGCGATTTGTTAATTATTTTTTGTAGGCTGCGACCGGACAACCCTTCAGTGTCTTCTGCAAGTTGTTCTAAATAGGATTGGTTCTGTAAGCAGGCATGTTGTACGGGAGTGTCACCTTCTTTTTCAAAGGTTTTTTTGCTATGCATAACCAATTGTTCATAACGGGCTTTCTGGTCTGGTAGAGGAAAATGAATCTGTTCGCCCAGGCGGCTCAATACTGCTCGATCTATGATCTCGGGTCTATTAGTTGCGCAAATGACCATCACTTTTTTAGAAGGCGTACCGGTTTTTGCTAAAAGCGCTGCAAGTGCATTATTGGCTTCGAACGAAAGTGTTTTACGGTCAGCTAAAAACGTTTCAGCCTCATCAAAAAATATAATAGTGCCGTTTGGTTGTTTTTCTGCCCATGAAAAAAGATCATTGATTTTTTCTACTATTGTTTTATCGGCTAAGAACTGACTTACGTTCGCTGCAGGAACAATAGCATAATCCATGCCCGAATTTTGTGCTAGAATTTGCGCAAATAAGGTTTTGCCGGTTCCTGGCTCTCCGTGTAAAAGAATATGATCAAACTCCCCACCATGAAGCTTAACATTCTGTGTTGTAGCAGTTATCAGTTCAAGATCTTTCTTGAGAGCGTCGCTTATCACCATGTGATCGCTCAAATTCATATGCACAGGCTTTGGTTTTGAGAACCATGAACGAGGGGACGATTGTTTTTCAATCAATTTTGGTTCATAGGCGTATTTTTTTACATATTTCAATGCAACAGCTGTTCCAACAACTCCTACCGCGCCTATAGCTACCCATGTCGCAGAAAAGGTAAGGCCAATAGCACTCAGATTCTTTCCGACGGCTTCGATGGCCCCACCGGTAGTACGAATTGCTCCCGCGCTAGCCTCTCCAGCCCTTCCAATATTGTTTTGATAGCCATCAGTGAGAGCATTCATACCCTGAACAACTTCAGGGGCACCAGCATTCAACGCTGTGGCACTCCTTTGAATCATTTGCGGCAATATAGCAGCAAGGGTATCGGCAGATCTTTGAGGCACTTGTATGTCCTCCAGGATAGGTGTTAGATGTCGCATGATGTTTTCTGTTTG
>CAZHJT010000063.1:0-268 GCA_964533545.1 uncultured Pseudomonadota bacterium
GCGTAGGTGAGTAGGTTATCATAGCCGGTTAGTAGGCGAACATGAACATACATAGTGTATCTCTTTGTAGTGGCAAAAAAACTCTCCAGACCTTTACCGTATGTGGTACTAAAGAGCTCTTTTTTAGTATAGCCTCTGCGCAAATGGGCACAACCACTGCTTAAAGAAAGAGGTTAAACCTCATAGCTTGTTTTTTAGAAGAAAACCTTGGCACAATAAGTATACAAAACATAGTGATTACCCAGATAAAAAAGGACCTTCTATGACC
>CAZHJT010000063.1:278-2073 GCA_964533545.1 uncultured Pseudomonadota bacterium
TCTGCTTACTTATACTCTTGATGCCAACCATAACAACACCGGCAATCTGGATACGCAAAGACCCACAAGCGGTTATTGATAAACAGGACAACTTCTTTTTCCCCTTTTTAAAGGAAGAGAATATCGCCATTGTGCGCAACTACCCAGCATGGGCTGATGAAGTACTCGCCTACTTTAAGCATGCAATAAAAAACTACCGCACATCGCCGGCAGCTCAGGGTAAAGATGCTAACCTAGTAAAACAAGCGCAGCGCATCTTGGAACAAGAACTCAAACAATTACGCGTTACACTACACGAAACTTCTACAAAAAATCCTGCTAATCCTCGACTATTACCTTGCAACAAGCCATTATCACAGGAACAAAGAGACACAATCTCCGCTATCGTTGGCAAAACAGGGCCAGACCTGTTCGGCGAGCCACTCATGAAGATTATGATGATCGGCATCCAGGGGCCAAAGCTTGAAGATTTCAAGCGCCGTGCTGCAATTGAAGATGTATATGCAGCAAACATGCAGGCATTAGATTTTTATAAAAGTTGCGCAAAACTTGCCCGCGACGATAAAGAGCTTATTAAAAAGGCCTACGCGCACGTCGAAAAGTTGTATGACGAAACGCTTGATTCTGAAGGTCTGCGCACCGCAGCGATCATGAAAAACGTATAACTCTACGACTTTTTATTATATGATTAAGCGCTGTCCATACATACACAACAGCTCATACATAATACAGGCACACGTATGCATCAACCTATTATTGCAGTAATGCGCACATTAACATCGGCGTACATACTCTCTATGCTGCTGTGGCAGGCTTCATCTGCCAGCGAGCATACAACAGCTGACGATCAACCAACACCACTGGTCTACAATGGGCAAGCAATAGCAAAACTACAAGAAGTATTCGATAACACCAATGATTTGAATTATAAAGAAAATAGCCTTGTTTTACGCCGATTAGTCGAACAAGAGCACGCCGATCCAAATATAAAATATCGTGGCGATTCTGGATCGCTGTTATACGAAGCCACAACAAAAAATGATACGGCTTTTGTTGTATCGCTTTTGGCTCATCGAGCAGATCCCAATCCATCGAGGCTTGGCAACCCAATTTTTACCGCCAAAAGCACTGAAGTTGCACAACTACTCGTTAATGCTAAAGCAGACATCCATGCGCTTGGATTTTGTAATGGCAATGTTCTACATCACGCCGCAATGTATGGTGCCTCTGCAGAGGTGATTACCTTCTGGTATAACGCTGGAGTTAATGCTCATCTAAAAAATAACCTTCGCAATACTCCATTGTTGACTCTTTTTCAATCTCGTTACACAACGCCAGACAAAATAGTGCCCTTTTTGTGGACTGAAACAGATGTTACAAGCAAAGACACAAGATATATTGAAACACTTGAAGAATGCTCTCCAAGTACGGCCCTCTCATTCAAAGCTCTGATAACAGTTGTACCTCAAGTAAAAGCGGAAAAAGCAGCGCACTATGAACAAACAAAAGCGTTATTAATCAACTATTTAAATCGAGATGTAATGCCGCTTGTTATGGGCTACACAAGGCAACTGCCAGGCCATCTGTATAACGTGCGTTATTTTAAACAAGACATCGAGCCGCGCATGCTTGCAATGCTTGCAGCAGAAGAGGCCAACAACAGAAGCAGCAAACGAATTAAAGTCTCACCACAGGTACAATCATGAAACAAACTATTATTGCAGTAATGCGCACCTTAACATCGGCGTACATACTCTCTATGCTGCTCTGGCATGCTTCATCTGCCAGCGAGCAT
>CAZHJT010000064.1:0-1732 GCA_964533545.1 uncultured Pseudomonadota bacterium
CCAAATCAGCGGCATCAAAGCCTTTACGCAGGGGTATTTGGGGGCAAAAAGCCTCGAAGAGTATCTCGGTCGACACCCTGACCTACTCGGCCATGAAACGGCACCCATCGACCAAGACGTGCCCGATATTTTATTAACCGGAAATAACGAAGCATATAAGTCGAAGGTTATCGGATTACTTCGGTGCTGATTACTCCATCTTTTGCCCTTTATAGTCTTGCTCAAGCACAATAAAATGCTCAGGGTTGAAGTAGCTCAGTGGTCTTCCATCAAGCTGCGCTTGCTGGTCAACAATTTGGCTTTTGTAACAGAGTATGGCCTCCCTCTTTTTTGACCAATGCTGCGCTATCTCGTATGATTCGTCGATCACTTCTATCTCTACGCCCGGTGGGGAGTACACAAAGTAATTTGGGTTGCGAGATGGCTTCTGGTCTCTGCTTTTGCAATAGAACATAAGCTTGCTACATGTTTCATGCAACCGATAAAAAACACTTGAAATAACCATATTCACAAAAATATGGTCGGTATGGCCGCTAACTCCCGATCTGTCTAGTGTTAATAAAGTTATCTTCTTGTCAGGATGTTTAGCTGAAATACGCTCAATATCTTTTTGTAAAAGCCTTGCCAGCTCATGGTATTTTGCGTGGCACATGTCTGGTGGCTGGAAGCTATATGCTTTTGCTTCGTTAACACTTAATGCTTTGGCTGCCTCTTGGAGCTCGAGTAGGCGGTGAGGTTCAGTTCCTCCCATTACCGAGATGAGATAGGTTGGGATCTGAAAGTTGGTGTGGCAAAGGATAGTTCCTCCAAACAAGAATGCCTCATCGTCAGGATGAGCAAATACACAGACAAGTACCTCGTTATTGGGTTTTGTGACGAGCCGCATACATTGATATGACCTGATTGTATTTTTCAAGATAGTCTCGTGTCATGCGTTTATAGTTGAATCTATCTTGCGCTGAAAGTGCACACTGCGTACGATCAAGATCATGAATACGCGATAGCGCCTTAGACATCTCTTCAATTGAATTTACAATATAACCTGTCTTTCCAGACTCAACAATCTCAGGATAGGATCCTTTGTGAAAGGCAAGTACAGGACAACCGCTTGCCAAAGACTCAATTGCAGATAACGAAAAAGGCTCTCTAAATGTTGCGCTGTGGATCGAACATAAAGCATTACGATAGTGATCGGCTACGCTATGATAGTCAACCGCACCGATATATTGGGCTCCCTCATATTTGGCAAGTGCAGGATAAAATAACTGTTCCGCGTAGTTTTGGTCTTCATAATAGATTTTGCCCATGAGAATAATCTTTATTTTTGCTTTGGCAGCAATTTTTATAGCAATGTGAGGAGATTTATCCGCGCTTATTCTACCTGCAAAGACAGCGTGGTCGCTAGGGGCATTTTGTACATATGAATAGTTCTCCGTATCTATTCCGTTATAGACATAACCTATCGGATTCATAAATGCAAAAGCCTCAGCATGATCCTTGCTCAGGCAGACAAAATTCATGTTGGTGTATTTTTGCAGATTTAGCTTGTTGTATTCGCTTGGATCATCATGTATGGTATTTAATATGGGCATTTTGTCCTGGATATTCTGTAAGGGAATGAGCGCATGATTGTTGCAGTGATTGTGCACTATATCAAAAGTTCCGTGACTTTCGATATGTGAGAGAAGTTCATTTGTGCATTGATGATTGAGGTTGTCGTCTTCTGGACAAG
>CAZHJT010000065.1:0-1549 GCA_964533545.1 uncultured Pseudomonadota bacterium
GGTTCGTCACGTTGAGCGGCACAAAAGGCTTTCTGAACATTGACGACCAGTCGGTGACACAGAAACTGGCCGAACAGCCGCTGGAGACGATAACCTACGATCTGACCGCACTGTTCGTGCGAAAAGAACTCGGAGACCGGCCGTGGACACTGAGAGCCCATTCCTGACCCTCAAGTCGTACTCGACCACGTTGTTGGTTTCCGCCATCGACCGGTACGGCCTGGACGTGTTGACGTGGGCCCCCGAGACCATCGAGATGGAGCTGCGTGACGACTTTCGACGCGAAGTACCTCGAGACAACTTGCTCAAGTTGATGGTCGCAATTGACCTGCTTAACACCAACTCGTTCTTCCAGAGTCCGACCGACTTCTGTATGACCTGTGCGACGCTCTCCGGGTATCCGGCGTCCGACGGACAGTTGATTCTGCCGGACGCCGACGACATGGCGTGGGGCGTGACGGAAGCGTTACTGCTGACCTCACCGGAAGACCAAAACCCGTTTTCGGTCGAAATTACCGCCCTGATGGGCGAGATTTTGCACGACGAAGCCATCCTCGTGCCGCCGGACGTCTTGCGGATCGCCGTGCGGCCGGAGGACTTGGCCGAGCGGGCGCGGTACAACTTCTCGGACGATCCGGAAATGTTTAAGGCCGTGTTCGAACAGGACAAAGGGCGGACGGACGACATCAACAAGTTGCTAGCCTCTCGTTTGCACGGGCTGTTGCGTCAACTGCGGCGCCTGCCGTACCGATCGGCCGACTCGGCGAACGTGGCGAAACTGGTCGCCAAGCTCGCCGCCGGGTTGCCCGCCGCCGAGCCGGTTGATCTCGTTCCCAACTGATGACAGCCAGAGTGACGGACAACGCCAGCCGCCCGTCGGGCCGGGCGGGGTCACGCCGTCACGTCAAATCTTGACCGACTAACTACCGGACACACATGCGAAACGACGAACCGTTTGTCGCCGAAGTGACACTACACCTTCGCGCCGGGTATCCGGCACTGTCTGTGGACACGCCGGAAGAGATGAGGGCGGTCGCCGCTCTGGCGGAGGCGGGTAACCGCGTTTTGCGCAAAGACGCGGCTGGACGAGTTACTCGAAAAACTGCCGGAGTTTGCGGCAATGGTCGGGCCGAACCCGACTATCCCGCAGGCCGCCGAGGCGGCCAGACAGCTGCCTCGCGACCAAGCCAAGCTCGTGCTGGACGAAATCAGCCTGGTCACCGTGACCTACGACACGGTGTTGGGTTTCTCTGTCCCCGGCGCCAAGGGCAAACAGTCGTCGAACGAGCTGCATGTCGACGACCCGTACGGGGCGATACTGTCACTGTTGTCGGTCGGTCGGCTACTGCCGAGTCACTGTCTGGTCGTGTTCAAAGACATCCATCGGTATCTGGCCGATACGCACAATCCGCGTATGTGTCGCGCCCTGCGAAGTGTGTTGGAAGCCGACGCCCTGGCCGGCCTCGACCTGCGTCGGCACGTGGTCCTCCTTCAGCCGGACTGGACGTTGCCCCAGGAACTGGCACACCTTGTCACACGTGTCGATTTC